>NZ_JAMXWT010000002.1:0-283113 GCF_050958665.1 Microbacterium sp. gxy059
TCGTCGAGCTGCTCCTCGGTGAGCTCACCGCGCTCGACGTAGCCGAGGTCGATGACCGCCTCGCGCACCGTGATGCCCTGCGCGACCGAGTGCTTCGCGATCTTCGCCGCCGCCTCGTAGCCGATGAGCTTGTTGAGCGGCGTGACGATCGAGGGGCTCATGCCGGCGAGGGCGGTGACGCGCTCGTGGTTGACCTCGAGGCCGTCGACGGTCTTGTCGGCGAGCACGCGGCCCGCGTTCGCCAGCAGGCGGATCGACTCGAGCAGCGCCGTGCCCATCACGGGGATCGCGACGTTCAGCTCGAAGGCGCCGGAGGCGCCCGCCCAGGCGATGGTCGCGTCGTTGCCGACGACCCGCGCGCAGACCATGAGCACGGCCTCGGGGATGACGGGGTTGACCTTGCCCGGCATGATCGACGAGCCCGGCTGCAGATCGGGGAGGTGGAGCTCGCCCAGGCCGGTGTTGGGCCCGGATCCCATCCAGCGGATGTCGTTGTTGATCTTGGTGAGCGACACGGCGATCGTGCGCAGCGCGCCGGACGCCTCCACGAGCGCGTCGCGGTTCGCCTGCGCCTCGAAGTGGTCCTGCGCCTCGGTGAGGGGCAGACCCGTCTCGGCGACGAGGTTCGCGATCACCTTCTGCGGGAAGCCCTGCGGGGTGTTGATGCCCGTGCCCACGGCGGTGCCGCCCTGCGGGACCTCCGCGACGCGGGGGAGGGCGGCGCGGACGCGCTCGATGCCGAGCCGCATCTGCCGCGCGTAGCCGCCGAACTCCTGGCCGAGCGTGACGGGGGTCGCGTCCATGAGGTGGGTGCGACCCGCCTTGACGACGCTCTTCCACTCCTCGGCCTTGGCCTCGAACGCCTCGGCGAGGTGCTCGAGCGCCGGCACGAGGTCGGTGAGGAGCGCCTCGGTGACCGCGACGTGCACGGACGTCGGGAAGACGTCGTTCGACGACTGCGACGCGTTGACGTGGTCGTTGGGGTGCACCTCCGAGCCGAGCTTCTCGGTCGCGAGCGAGGAGAGGACCTCGTTCATGTTCATGTTCGAGCTCGTGCCGGATCCGGTCTGGTAGGTGTCGACCGGGAACTGGTCGTCGTGCTTCCCCGTCACGACCTGGTCGGCCGCCCACGCGATGGCGTCGGCGACGCCCGCGTCGAGCGTGCCGAGCTCCTTGTTGGCGAGCGCCGCGGCCTTCTTGATGCGCGCGAGCGCCGCGATGTGACGCGACTCCAGGCCCTTGCCCGAGATCGGGAAGTTCTGGACGGCTCGCTGCGTCTGCGCGCGGTACAGCGCGTCGACAGGGACGCGCACCTCGCCCATCGTGTCGTGTTCGATCCGGTACTCGGTGTCGGTCACCTGACTCGCTCCTTCGTTCATCGGTCCGCGGTCTCCTCCGCGATGCCCAGCACGACCTCGGGCACCACGGTGCCCTCCGCCAGACGGTAGTTGGCCCCCACGATCCCGAGCCGGCCCTCGGCGACCGCCTCGCTGATCACCTCGGACGAGCGCAGGATCGCATCGACCGTGTCGCGCAGGTGGGCCCTGCCGACCTGCCACGCCGTGACGTCGTCCGCCGCCTCTCCGGCCTCGCGGCGCTCGTTCATGAGACGTCGGACCGTGTGCACGATCGGCGAGATCTGACGCCAGATCGACGGCGGGAGGAGGGGGGCGTCGGGCTCGACGCTCTGGAGCGCCGCTCCGACGGCGCCGCACTCGTCGTGTCCGAGCACGACGATGAGCGGGACGTTCAGGATGTCGACGGCGTACTCGAGCGACCCCATGATCGACTCGCCGGTCACCTGGCCGGCGTTGCGGACGACGAACAGGTCGCCCAGGCCGAGGTCGAAGATGATCTCAGCCGCGAGACGCGAGTCGCTGCAGCCGAACAGCGTGGCGAGCGGGCGCTGCGCGGAGGCGAGCTCGTGTCGTCGCGCGACGTCCTGGTGGGGGTGCTGGGGGGTCTCGGCGACGAACCGCCTGTTGCCCTCGACCATCGTCTGCCACGCGTCGCGCGGGGCCATGACATCCGCCATCACTGCTCCTTCTCTTCGAGAACGGGGATCTGCCCGGACAGCGCACGCGCGACGGCTTCTGCGTCGTCGGCGTCCGCGTGCCCGTAGACGAGGAGATGGTCGGGGCCGGCCTGCGTGCCCAGCGCGTAGGTGACGTTGCCGCTGCCCGCGCCGTCGCCGAGTTCGTAGACCGTCCATTCGACGCCGTCGACGTCGAGGGAGCCGGACGGCCGGGCGCCGCTCAGCACCTGCGACGCCCACACCTCGTCGGCGTCCATCGCCTGCTCGACGCGGAGGAAGGAGCGGGAGGATCCGGGGATCTCGTTGTAGGCGATCGTCCAGACCGAGGGCGCGCCGCCTGAGAGCTCGGCGACGTTGACGCCCCAGTCGTCGAGGCCTTCCGGCACGACGATCGGCCGGTCGAGCTGCTCCGAGGCGCGCTCGGCGAGCCCGGGGACGTCGACCTCGGGGCGATCGGGCATCTCTCCGCGGGGGACGCCGAAGTAGATCACGGCGACGACCGCCAGGCTCACCGCGAGCGCCACGATGAGGTTGCGGAAGGACTGGCTCTGACGGTATCGGCGGGAGTTCTCGGCCTTGCGGGCGGCTTCCTCCTCTGGCGTCTCCGGACGGCCGAGATGCGCGGCGATGCGCGGCTCGCGGGCCATCAGGCGTCGGCCTCGGTCTGCGCGTCCGCTTCCTCCCGCGCCGCGTCCAGACGCCGCTTGGCGCCGAGCAGCCATTCCTCGCAGCGAGCCGCGAGCGCCTCGCCGCGCTCCCACAGGGCGAGGGAGTGCTCGAGCGTGGGGGCGCCCTGCTCGAGCTCGGCGACGACGCGCATCAGCTCGTCGCGAGCCTGCTCGAACGAGAGCGCGGAGACATCGGGGGGAGTCTGATCGGCCATCGGGCCCATTCTACGGGTCCGCCCGTCCCTCCGAGACGGCGGCGATCGCGCCGTGCTCGACCGTCAGCGACAGGCGCGCGCCGGCCGGGGCCGCCGCCGGGTCGCGGACGATCGAGGCGTCCTCGCCCTGCACGATCGCGTAGCCGCGTGCGAGCGTCGACGCGGGGGAGAGGGCGCGCAACGACGCGCGCAGCTCGGCGGCGTGGCGCTCCGCGCGGTCGACGAGGCGCGTCGACAGGTCGCGTCCGCGGGAGACGAGGAGGACCACCTCCTGCTGCCGGTCGCGCACGAGCCGGTCGGGGTCGCGCAGCGCGGGGCGCGTGCGCAGCTGCTCCACCTGCTGGATCCCGTGCTGCACCTGCTGCTGCAGGCGCATCGTCAGCCGGGAGCGCAGCTGGCCCACGAGGGTGCGCTGCTCCGCGACGTCCGGCACGACCCGCTTGGCGGCGTCGGTCGGGGTCGAGGCGCGCAGGTCGGCGACGTCGTCGAGCAGCGGCCGGTCGTTCTCGTGGCCGATCGCGCTCACGATCGGCGTCGACGCCGCGGCGACCGCGCGCACGAGCCGCTCGTCGCTGAAGCCGAGCAGGGTCTGCGGATCGCCGCCGCCGCGGGCGATGACGATGACGTCGACCTCCGGGTCGGCGTCGAGCTGGGCGAGCGCCGCGAGGATCTCCGGCACGCTGCGCTCGCCCTGGACGGTCGCGTGCACCGTGCGGAAGGCGACCTGCGGCCAGCGCAGCTGGGCGTTGCGCAGCACGTCCTTCTCGGCGTCCGACTGCGCGCCGGTGATGAGCCCGATGCGGTTCGGGAGGAAGGGGAGGGGCTTCCTGCGCGACGGGTCGAACAGCCCCTCCGCCTGCAGCTGCCGCCTCAGGCGCTCGAGGCGCTCGAGCTGCTCGCCGAGCCCCACGTGCTTCATCGAGGTCACCTGGAACGAGAACGAGCCGCGCTTCACGAAGTAGTCGGCCTTCAGGCAGGCCACGACGTGGTCGCCGACCTCGAACGGGTCGGGGAGGCGCCGCAGCACGTTCGACCACACCTGGAGCGAGATCTGCGCGTCCGAGCGCAGATCCTTCAGGCCGCCGAAGACGTTCTGGCCGCGCCGGTTCCACTGGGTGATCTCGCCCTCGACCCACACCGCGCCCCACCGGTCGATCGAGGCCTTGATCGACTGGTTGAGCCGGCCGACGGAGGTGGGCTGGTCGGGGCCGGAGTCGCGCGGGGCGACCTGCTCGGACTCGGGGATCCCGGGGGATCCGTCCGGTCCGGAACCGGGGACGGGAGCGAAGGAGGTCACGCACTCAGCGTATTGGGCGCCCCCGACGACGGGCCCCGCGTAGGCTGGATCGCATGAGCACGGCCGCCGTCTCCCTCCCGCTTCCGCGCGTTCCCGCGCGGCGCGAGCGCCTCGTCGCCGTCCCGACGACCGGGCGCAAGAGGATCCTGCTGGCCGCCCCGCGCGGCTACTGCGCGGGGGTCGATCGGGCCGTCATCACGGTCGAGAAGGCGCTCGAGCGCTACGGCGCGCCCGTCTACGTGCGCAAGCAGATCGTGCACAACATCCACGTCGTGCGCGAGCTCGAGCAGCGCGGGGCGATCTTCGTGGACGAGGTGGACGAGGTGCCGCAGGGGGCGCACGTCGTGTTCAGCGCGCACGGCGTCTCGCCGGCCGTCGTCGACGCGGCTGCCGATCGCGGCCTGCAGGCCGTCGACGCGACGTGCCCGCTCGTGACGAAGGTGCACCGCGAGGCGGTCCGCTTCGCGCGCGACGACTTCCAGATCCTCCTCGTCGGCCACGCCGGGCACGAAGAGGTCGAGGGCACCGCGGGCGAGGCTCCGGACAGCGTGACCATCGTGAACTCCCCCGACGAGGCAGACACGGTCGAGGTCGATGATCCGTCGAAGCTCGTCTGGCTGTCGCAGACGACCCTCTCGGTCGACGAGACGATGGAGACGGTGAGTCGCCTGCGCGCGCGATTCCCCGAGCTGCACGATCCGCCCTCCGACGACATCTGCTACGCCACGCAGAACCGCCAGGTCGCGATCAAGAAGGTCGCGGCCGGCGCCGACCTCGTGATCGTGGTCGGATCCGCGAACTCCTCCAACAGCGTGCGGCTCGTCGAGGTCGCCCTGCAGCACGGCGCCCGCGCCGCCCACCGCATCGACTACCCCGACGAGGTGCGGCAGGACTGGCTCGACGGGGTCGAGACGATCGGCATCACGAGCGGGGCGAGCGTGCCCGACGTGCTCGTGCAGGAGCTGCTGCGCGAGCTCGCGCACGCCGGCTACGCCGACGTCGAGGAGGTGCGCACCGCGGAGGAGGACCTCATCTTCTCCCTGCCCAAGGAGCTGCGCGGAGATCAGCCGCGTGGAGGACGGAGCCGCACGGCATGACAGATCAGATCCCGCAGCGCCCGCGCTTCGGCGAGCTCGCGACGCCGGAGGAGCAGCGCCAGCGGATGGGGCTGCCCGCCGAGGCGCCGGCCGAGCCGGCGGATCCCGCGCTCGTCCCGCAGGACGCCCCTCCCGGCGCGACTCCCCGCGGCGCCGCGAGCGGGCCGACGCCGACGGGCGTCGTCGTCGACCGCATCGTCACGATCGCGATGCTCGCCTACGGCATCGTCAACACGATCACCGCGATCCCGATCCTCACCGACCCTGCCGCGTTCTTCGGCGTGATCGGCATCGACGTGGTTCCGTCCGACTACGCGTCGCATCGCACGGCGGGCGCGGTGGCCGTCGGGATCCTCGTGGTCGGGTGGATGCTGACGACCTGGCTCGCGTGGCGTCGCGGTGCGAAGCGGCGCTCCATGTGGTGGATCGCGCTGCTCGGCGGCGTCGTGTTCACGTTCCTGTCGAGCCTCGTGCTCGTCGTGTCGTTCCTGCAGGATCCGGCCCTCGTCGACGCGATCATGCAGATGCAGGGCGCCGTCGCCCCCTGATCTCAGACAGAGAGCGGCCCCGGGAACCTCGCTGGTTCCCGGGGCCGCTCTCTCGCGTGCGCGGCCTGTCAGGCGCTGATCGAGTGGCCGAACGATCCGAGCTGCCTCGTCGACTCGACGACGCGGGCCGCCATCGCCGTCTCGGCGACCTTGCCCCACGCGCGCGGGTCGTACTTCTTCTTGTTGCCGACCTCGCCGTCGAGCTTCAGCACCTCGGCGTAGTTCTCGTACATGTAGCCCGCGATCGAGCGGGTGAACGCGTACTGGGTGTCGGTGTCGATGTTCATCTTGATGACGCCGTTCGCGACCGCGAGGGCGATCTCCTCGTCGCTCGAGCCCGACCCGCCGTGGAAGACGAGGTCGAGGGGCTTCGCGCCCGTGCCGAAGCGCTCGGCGATGCCCGCCTGGATCTCGCCGAGGAGCTCGGGACGCAGCTTGACGCCGCCCGGCTTGTAGACGCCGTGCACGTTGCCGAACGTGAGGGCCGAGATGTAGCGGCCCTTCTCGCCGAGGCCGAGGGCCTCGACGGCCTTCGTCACGTCGCCGACGGTCGTGTAGAGGGCGTCGTTCGACCCCTCGTGCGCGACGCCGTCCTCCTCGCCGCCCACGACGCCGACCTCGATCTCGAGGATCGCGCCGATGTTGTGCGTGCGGGGGAGGAGCTCCTTCGCGATCTCGATGTTCTCGTCGAGCGGCACCGCGGATCCGTCCCACATGTGCGAGTTGAAGATCGGCTCGCCGCCGGCCTTCACCTGGGCCTCGCTCTCGGCGAGCACGGGGAGGAGGAAGCCGTCGAGGGCGTCCTTGGGGCAGTGATCGGTGTGGATCGCGACCGTGACGGGGTAGTTCTTCGCGACCTGGCGCACGTACTGGGCCATCGCGATGGCGCCGGCGGCTCGGGCCTTCACGGTGTGGCCGGCGAAGTAGTCGGCGCCTCCCGTGGTGACCTGCAGGATGCCGTCGGATCCCGCCTCGGTGAGGCCCTGGAGCACGGAGTTGATCGTCTGCGAGCTCGAGACGTTGATCGCGGGGTAGGCGTATCCGCCGTCCTTCGCGCGGGCGAACATCTCCGCGTACTGGTCGGATGTTGCGACGGGCATGAGCGACTCCTTCGAATCGGCTGGTGGGATGCCCTCACAGCCTAGGGCACGCGTGTTCTCGCGTCCGTGCGCACAGGCGTCGCCTTCCGCGTCGCACGCCCTCGAGAATGCGAAAGAATCGCGATTCCTTCCTCGGATCGAGCCTCGGCGCGCCCCGTGTCGGGGCGCCCTTCGCACTACGCTCGGCCTCATGAGCGCCGAACACGAGATCCACGAGCCCGCCGACCTCATCCCGCTGCAGCCCGACCGCAACATCGCGCTCGAGCTCGTGCGGGCCACGGAGGCCGCCGCGATCCGCTCGTCGCCGTTCATCGGGCGCGGCCAGAAGGAGCTCGCGGACGGCGCGGCGGTCGACGCCATGCGCCAGTTCCTCGCGACGGTCGAGTTCGACGGACGCATCGTCATCGGCGAGGGCGAGAAGGACAACGCGCCGATGCTCTTCAACGGCGAGTCGGTGGGCACCGGACGGGGCCGCTCGTACGACATCGCGGTGGATCCGATCGACGGCACGACGCTGACCGCCGAGGGGCGCAACAACGCGCTCTCGGTCATCGCGATGTCCGACCGTGGCACGATGCTCGACGCGTCGAGCGTGTTCTACATGGAGAAGCTCGTGACCGGCCCCGCGGGCGTGGGGGTCGTCGACATCCGCAACCCCATCGGCGAGAACATCCGGCTGCTGGCGAAGGAGCTCGGCAAGCCCGTCGAGGAGATGGTGGTGTCGGTGCTGAACCGGCCGCGTCACGCGCAGCTCATCGAGGAGATCCGCGAGACGGGAGCGGGCACGCGGCTCATGAGCGACGGCGACGTCGCGGGCGGCATCAACGCCGCGCGTCACGACGCGCGCACCGACATGTGCGTCGGCGTGGGCGGCAGCCCGGAGGGCATCGTCACCGCCTGCGCGATCAAGGCGCTGGGCGGGCACATCCAGGGCCGCATGTGGCCGCAGAGCGACGACGAGCGCCAGCGCGGCGTCGACGCGGGCCTGCCGATGGACGACGTGCTCGAGGCCGATGACATGGTGCGCGGCAGCAACACGATCTTCGTGGCGACGGGCGTCACCGACGGCGCGCTCGTCGCGGGCGTGCGACGCAAGGAGGGGTACCTCTACACGGAGAGCGTCGTGCTGCGCGGGCACTCGGGCACGCTGCGCCGCGTGTCCAGCGACCATCTCGAGTCGAAGTGGCTCTGAGCATCTGAACACTGGACGTCTCCTCCGCGTCCGGCGGAGGATCGGTGAGACAATCGAGGCATGTCCTCGCAGACCGAGAAGTCTCCGTCCGACGGCGCCCGAGCGGTCGTCGCCGACGCGCAGGATCCTGCGCGTCGCCCCGACGTGCTGTTCCGCGTGCGCCGTCCCGTCGGCGCCGAGCCGAGCATCTGGTGGCCGATCCTCGGATTCGTCGCCGTGTCGGCGGGCGTGCTCGCCTCGCTGACGCTCCTTCCCGGCTGAGCCCCGGACGGGGCCGCGTAGACTGACCTCCCGTGGCTCTCACTATCGGCATCGTCGGCCTGCCCAACGTCGGCAAGTCCACGCTCTTCAACGCTCTGACCAAGAACACCGTGCTCGCGGCGAACTATCCGTTCGCGACGATCGAGCCGAACGTCGGGGTGGTGGAGCTCCCGGATCCGCGCCTCGACCGCCTGGCCGAGATCTTCGGATCCCAGAAGATCCTGCCCGCGCCCGTGTCGTTCGTCGACATCGCGGGCATCGTGCGCGGCGCGAGCGAGGGAGAGGGCCTCGGCAACCAGTTCCTCGCGAACATCCGCGAGGCCGACGCGATCGCCCAGGTCGTGCGCGGCTTCGATGACGGGGACGTGGTGCACGTCGACGGCAGGGTCGATCCCGCCAGCGACATGGAGACGATCAACACCGAGCTGATCCTCGCCGACCTCCAGACCCTCGAGAAGGCCGTGCCGCGCCTCGAGAAGGAGGTCAAGGGCAAGAAGACCGACCCCGCGGTTCTCGACGCGGCGAAGGAAGCCCTCGCGATCCTCGAGGAGGGGAAGACGCTCTTCCAGGCCGGCTTCGACACGACCCCCGTGCGGGAGCTCGGCCTGCTCACGGCCAAGCCCACGCTGTTCGTCTTCAACGTTGACGAGGGCGTGCTCACCGACGAGTCCCGCATGGCGGAGCTCGCCGCGCTCGTCGCCCCGGCCAAGGCGGTCTTCCTCGACGCGAAGGTCGAGTCGGAGCTCGTGGGCCTCGAGCCCGACGAGGCGCTCGAGCTGCTGCAGGCCCTCGGCCAGCAGGAGTCGGGCCTCGACCAGCTCGCGCGCGTCGGCTTCGAAACCCTCGGCCTGCAGACCTACCTCACGGCGGGCCCGAAGGAGGCGCGCGCCTGGACGATCCGCCGCGGCGCCACCGCCCCGCAGGCGGCCGGCGTCATCCACACCGACTTCGAGCGCGGCTTCATCAAGGCCGAGATCGTCTCGTTCTCCGACCTCGACGAGTACGGATCCATGAACGACGCCAAGGCCGCCGGCCGCGTGCGCATGGAGGGCAAGGACTACGTCATGCAGGACGGGGACGTGGTGGAGTTCAGGTTCAACGTGTGATGTGAGCCGATCCTGCTCCGCGGGCCCCGTCGATCTTCGTGATCGGAGGGGCTTGGTTGGCTTGTTCTGGGGTGTCCGCATTCAGCCATCTGCGCTATCATGGTTGATAGCAGAAGGAGGTGGCCCGGATGTCATCCATCATCGTGCGCGGTCTCGATGACCATGTGAAGCAGCAGCTCGCATCGCAGGCGAAGGAGCACGGGCGGTCCATGGAGGCCGAGGTCCGCGACATCCTCACGAAGGCCGCTCGACGGCCGCACATCGGCATGGCTCTTCTGTCTGCGGCACGGGATGTCGAGGGGGTCGACGAGTTGCCGATTCCGACGCGCGATGATGTCGCAAGGGTCGCGGACTTCGAATGATCGTCCTCGACACGAACGTCATCTCGGAGATCTTTCGGCCCTCTCCGGAGCCTCGTGTCGTCGAGTGGCTTGTGTCCTTGACGGGCGACGTCGCGATCACTTCCATCACTCTCGCGGAGTTGCTTGCCGGTGTGCGCAGGCTCCCGAACGGTCAACGCAAAGACGAGCTGGCGCAGAGGATCGATGAAGCGGTAGCGCCGTATCGGGGGAGCCGGTCGGTGCTCGCCTTCGATGATGGCGCGGCGGAGCGATACGCGGGGGTGCTCGTGTCTCGTGAAGCAGCAGGTGCGCCGGTCAGCACGGCCGACGCCCAGATTGCCGCGATCTGCCTGGCGCACGGGGCCACCTGCGCTACGCGCAATATTAAGGACTTCCAGCACACCGGCGTCGAACTGGTGGACCCATGGAAGGTGGACGCGTGAGGCATTGTTCGATCGAGGTCCTCGCGCACCAGGAGCTCACTGAGGCCGATCGAAGTGGGCTTCGACAGCTCTTCGACAGCGAGTATCTCAAGGAATTCGGAGAGTGGGATCCACAACAGCCGTATGGCTACGCGTCACATGATGTCCATATCATGGCCCGGATCGAAGGTCGCGTCGTCGGTCATGTGGGTTGGGCGCGCCGCGAGATCGCTGTCGGTACGGAGACTCTCGCGATCGCAGGAGTCGGCGGTGTCTTGATCTCCGGTGACGCGAGAGGGATGCGGCTCGGGGAGGAGCTGATGAGGTGTGCAGAGCAGTCGATGCGCGCTCGCGGCCACCTCGGGTTCGGTTACCTCGGCTGTCGAGAGCAGGTCGTCCCGTTCTACGAGTCATGCGGTTGGAAGAGGATCCTTGCCCGCGAGAAGTCAATCGGGCGTGATGGTGAACCTGTTGTGGACGACCCTGGCCCGCCGATCCTCATCCTGCCAATCGCCCCGCTCGAGCTGTGGCCTGGGGGCGACATCGACCTGCGCGGACGGGCTTGGTAGTCGCTGACTGCAGATGGCCCCACGTGTCGGAACGTGGTCGAGTTTCGTTTCTCGCTTTAGCGTTTCGTGCGGATTCGACTGGTATCCACCTGCCCTGACGGGAGCTCTTTGCGTGGACCCGCCAATTCATGGTCCGAGGATTGTCGTGTACCGGGTCTCAGGGCTTCTGTGTGGCGAGCTTTGTGAGCCACTCGATCAGCAACTGCGTCTGAGTTTGCCCGAGAACCTCGGGCTGGGATGCAGCGACCTCGATCGCGGTTGCTAGGGAGTTCGCGGGTCGCGCGTCAGTACCGGTGATCGCCGCGATCGTGCCCTCGCGGACCGCGGCTGAGAGCGTTGGATCAGGCTGGGCGAGGATGATCTGGCGCAGTGTGACACCGATGTTGGTTACGAGCACATGCGCGGCCGCCTGATCCGGGGGTACGACGAGCCGGCCCTGGGCGGCAGCGCGGGCTGCGAGGCCGCGCAGGATCTCGCTGGGCCGAGACTGCGCAGCGGGGGAGTAGCCGGGGCGTACGTTCCCGTACATGAGCGAGTAGAAGCCGGGGTTGGACAGGCCGAACGAGACGTGTGCGTCCCAGCCAGCTCGGATGTCCTGGACGGGGTCACCGGAGGACTCCATCGTTGCCTTCTGCCCGAGGTACAGGTCGAAGCCGTGCTCGATGACAGCATCGATGAGGCCCTGCTTCGATCCGAAGAAGTGGTACAGGGTCGGCATCTTCACGCCGACGGCGTCGCACACGGCCCGCAGGGAGAAGTCCTCCCCTGGGGCGGCGGCGATCAAGTCTGCCGCTGCGGCGATCAGCCGCTCCCGTGTATCGCTTCCCGCTGCACCTGTCATGCTGATATAGTACCTTGTGTAGCAATGACATACCGTTACATATCAGCGATACGAAGGAATGAGATGACTGACCACACACTCTCCGGCAAGAACGTGCTGATCGCAGGCGGGGCGAAGAACCTCGGTGGACTCATCGCCCGCCAGGCTGCCGAAGCCGGTGCGAACGTCGCGATCCACTTCAATTCCGACGCCAGTCGTGCCGATGCGGAGCAGACGCTTGCGGCCGTCGAAGCGTCCGGCGTCAAGGGTGCGATCTTCCAGGCTGACCTGACCGTGCCGGCTAACGTCACCCGCCTGTTCGCGGACGCGGAGGCGGCGATCGGGACGATCGACGTGGCGGTGAACACCGCGGGCAAGGTGCTGCGAAAGCCGATCGTCGAGACCACCGAGGCCGAGTACGACTCGATGTTCGACATCAACGCGAAGGCCGCGTACTTCTTCATCCAGGAAGCAGGCAAGCACCTCGCCGACGGCGGAAAGATCATCACGATTGTCACCTCGCTGCTGGCAGCGTTCACCGACGGTTACTCGACCTACGCGGGCGGCAAGTCTCCCGTTGAGCACTTCACCCGCGCCGCGGCCAAGGAGTTCGCAGGCCGCGGGATCTCTGTCACGTCCATCGCGCCGGGACCGATGGACACGCCGTTCTTCTACGGACAGGAGACTCCGGAGCGAGTCGAGTTCCACAAGTCCCAGGGGATGGGTAACCAGCTCACCAAGATCGAGGACATCGCCCCGATCGTCCGTTTTCTCGCCACCGAGGGCTGGTGGATCACCGGCCAGACCATCCTCGCCAACGGCGGTTACACCACCCGCTGAGCCGGGCCTTCCGAAACGACATCGAGACCACGGAGAATCTCATCATGACTACGCAACAGATTCCTGAGCCGGTCGCGTCATTCCTTGAGCGCGTGAACGCCCATGACGAGGAGGCCTTCCTCGACGCCTTCACCCCGGCCGGGGCGGTTGACGATTGGGGGCGCACGTTCACCGGCCGGGAGCAGATCAAGGCCTGGAGCGACCGGGAGTTCATCGGGTCCCGCGGCACCTTGACCGTCGAAGAGGTTGGAACTACAGGCAACAACGTCACCGTCATCGGTGACTGGCGTTCCAACCATGCCAATGGCCGTTCGAAGTTCGTCTTCGAGATCGATGGTGGCAAGCTCGCCAAGATGACCATCCGCGAAGGCTGAAGGCCGCGAAAGGCGGACGTCGACCAGGTCGGCGTCCGCCTTTTCCTATTGCCGTGCCGATCCACATTGTGACGACCATCGCATGACCACCGTTCCGCTCGCACGTCCCGGGCACCGTCGATCCGAGGTGGGGCCTGCCGAAGCGACCCGCAGGGTGCTCCGCGGATCCGTCCAGGTGCGCATAGCCTCGCGCGAGGGATGCGGCCCGGGTGCAGGGACATCCGCGAGGATGGGGGAATGAGTGTCGCCGAGGTTCGCGCCCACCTGACCCGCTTCGATCTGGCCGACGCGCTCGTCGAGTTCGATGACTCCAGCGCGACGGTCGAGCTCGCCGCCGCCCGCCTCGGCACCGAGCCCGCGCACATCGCCAAGACCCTCGCATTCCTCGATCCCGCGGAGCGCGGTCGCGTCGTGCTGATCGTCGTCGCGGGCGACGCGAAGGTCAAGAGCGGCCCGTTCAAGCGCCGCTTCGGCGGGAAGGCGACGATGGTGCCCGCCGACCGCCTCGTCGAGCTCACCGGCCACCCGATGGGCGGCGTGTGCCCCTTCGCGAACGCGCCGGCCGCGACGGTGTGGCTGGACGAGTCGCTGCGTCGCTTCGACGTCGTCTACCCGGCCGGCGGCACGGAGGCGTCGGCCGTGCGGATGGAAGTGTCCCGGCTCGAGGATGTGTCCGGCGCGGCCGGATGGGTCGACATCTGCGGCGGGTGGCGCGAGGACGAGAACGCCGGCTGACCGCGGCGCCGGAGCCCCCTCTCCGCGAGCTCGCGACGGACGGCGACGCATACTCTGGATCCATGTCCACGCGCGACGTTCCTCGCCAGATCGGGGACCTCCCGGCCCTCGGTCGTCCCGCGAACAGCGCCCTGCTTCTCGAAGGCATCACGACGCTCGCCGAGGTGAGGGCGACCGGCCCGCAGAACCTGCTTCGGCTGCACGGCGTCGGACCGAAGGCGGTGCGGATCCTCGAGGACGCGCTCGCCGCGGAGTCACCAGGCACGTCAAGAACGCGTCGCCCCTCGCCGATGGGCGGCGCACGGCCGACGAAGGACGATCTCGTGGGCTTCGCCACGGACGATCCCGACGCGATCGACGACGTCCTTCCCGCCGACGGCGCCCGGCTGCGACTGCTCATCGTGGGCATCAACCCCGGCCTCTGGACCGCGGCGGTCAACGCGCCCTTCGCGCGGCCGGGCAACCGCTTCTGGCCCTCGCTGCATCGCGCGGGGCTGACGGACCACGTGGTGGACGCGGCCGCGGGGCTGTCCGAAGACGACGAGCACCAGCTGCTGGCGCGGGGGATCGGGATCACGAACCTCGTCGGACGGGCGACGGCTCGCGCCGACGAGCTGTCGCGAGAGGAGCTTCGCGCGGGAGGATCGCGACTCGTCCACCGCGTCGCAGAGCTGCGCCCGCGGGCGGTCGCGGTCGCGGGCATCACCGCGTTCCGCACGGCGTTCGGGCAGCCTCGGGCGTCGCTCGGCGTTCAGGACGCCTCGCTCATCGACGGATGGCCCGAAGGCATAGACCTGTGGGTCGTGCCCCAGCCGAGCGGCCTCAACGCGCACGAGACGATCGACTCGCTCGCGGCCAGATGGCGTGCGGTGTGGGAGGCGACGGGCTGATCCCCGCGCCACCCCGTCAGGCGTGCTCCTCCGCGGCGTCGACGCATGCCGAGGTGACTCTCTGGGGTTCGTCCGTGCCGCGACGCGGGGCGTTCCGGTTCACCGTCTCGGCCTCGCCGAGGTCGATCCCGTGTCCTCCTCCTGATCCGGCCGCGTGGCGTGCGGCCCGGAGTAGCCCGCCGCCGCAAGCGCCACGAGGCGGACCTGCCTTGCCGGGATCCGCCCCGTGCGGGACCGGACGGCCTGCCGCCTACGGCACCCACTCCTGCGACCAGTAGTCGAGAGTGAGAACGAGGGCTACTCCCGAGGTGTTCGCCGAGACCGAGACCGTGCGCGGATCGAAGAAGTCGCCGGGGATCCTGAGCTGCGGCGTGGCCCCGAGCTCCTCGGCGAGGTCTTCGGGGGTCTGGCCGGGTGGCGGATCCACCGTGAGGGTCGTCCAGCCGCCGCCGCTGGCGCAGTCGCTGCTCTCGCCCGGGACCGTCGCGCCGGCGGGGAGCTCGACGGCCGAGGACGGGGGAACGTCGCCCTCCGTGGCCATCATCGTGAGCCACCCCAGCCGTACGACGTAGGCCATGGCGAGGACGCCGACCAGAACGATGAGCAGGATCCATGCGGTCCGGCGGAATCGCGTGGTCGTGCGGCCGTCTGCGCCGAGTCCTTCAGCGGGTGCAGGCATGGGGCCTCCGAGTCGCGAGTCCACGCTGCTTCGGCGGGGTTCTCACGATGACTGTAGGTCATCATCGATGATGACTCGGTCAGGCCGAGATGCCTCTCGCGTGCACCGCCGAAGGGCTCTGGCTACCCGCGAAGGACATGTACGGCCGCTGGACCGTGCGGTGCGTCGACGCATCGACGGGCGAGCCGCGGCGGATCGGCGATCTCGGCGACGCCGACATCGCCCGGGATCCGGACGGCCGGCGACTCGCGATCGTCGATCAGCGCTCGTGGCTGCGGATCCTCGACGCCGGTACCTCCGGGAGTTCCGGATCGACCAGGTGAACAGGCGCTTCTCCGTCGCCTGGATCGGCGACGACCGCATCGCAACGCGCACCGACCTCGGGTTCGTCGGGGTGTATCCGGTCGGGTAGGCGTCCGTCCTCGGGCCGTCACGCCTCCGGGGTGAGCGCTACCGCGTAGGCGCGCATCGAACGGCGGTAGCGCGGCAGCGAATCGATCTGCGCCTCGATGGCGACGCGAAGCGCCTCGTTCGTGCGTCCGGCGCTGTGCAGAGCCAGTGCCAGCACGACGCGGGGCGCGGAGCCCGTGGACTCGTGCACGGGCGCGGCTTCGAGCACGGCGATCGCCTCGTCGAGGCGCCCGAGGTTGCGCAGCGTGGATCCGTACTGGACGGCGAGCTGCGCGTGCCGGGCCTCATCGAGACCGAGTTCGAGAGCGCGCTCGTACTCCTCGCAGGCCTCCGCCTCGAAGCCCATCGAGTCGTACATGCCCGCGAGCTCGAATGCCGCGCGGCCGTCGACGGCCGGGCAGGTCTCGGCGAGACCGCGCATCGCGGCGACGCCCTCCTCGCGCTCGAGGGAGTCGAACCGATCCCAGATGTCGGCGACCGCCGCCTCCCACTCGTCGAGCGTCGTCGTCATGTCGCCAGTCTCTCAGGGACCGGCTGGCCGAGGTCGCCGCGCACCCCGATGCGCCTGAAGCGGGCGCGTGCGATGTCGGAGGCCCGATCTACGGTGGAGGACATGGCAATCGAATCGCTGGAGGAGACCGC
The DNA here is from genome assembly GCF_050958665.1 of Microbacterium sp. gxy059. NCBI lineage: Bacteria > Bacillati > Actinomycetota > Actinomycetes > Micrococcales > Microbacteriaceae > Microbacterium > Microbacterium sp. gxy059. The sequence goes on from NZ_JAMXWT010000002.1 coordinate 16,243, forward strand.
CCCGTGTCGGTGCGAGCGGTGACGCCCGAGCCGCAGAGCGGCGACCCCGCGCAGGGGGGAGGCCCCGTGAGCGACTGGCGTGCGGACCGCGTCGGCTCGGCGGTCGCGGGCACGAATCCCACCGTGCTGGCGGAGCTCGATGCGGCATTCGCGGTCATCGGCGACGTGCAGTGGCTGCCGGGTTACTCGCTCGCCCTGACCAAGACCCCGGGGGCCGATCGACTGAGCGATCTGCCGCGCGCCGAGCGGATCCGCTATCTCGCCGACGTCGACCTCATCGCGACGGCGGTGGAGGACGTGTGCCGCGGGCACGACGCGGGATTCCGCCGAATCAACATCGAGATCCTCGGCAACCACGACGCATTCCTCCACGCGCATATCTGGCCGCGCTACGAGTGGGAGCCGAGTGAGATCGTCGCGAAGCCCGTCTGGATGTACTCGCCGGATCACTGGACGGACGAACGGCACCGCCTCGGTCCCGCACACGACCGACTGCGCGCGGACCTCACCCGAGAGATCCTCCGACTGCGGCAGGTCGCGGAGTATCGCATGGACTCCTGACCCGCGCCGCCCACCCGACCCGATCGGACCGGGAGAATCGGGCGGGGCGTGCCGCCCCTGGCGGAGAGTCGAAGGCGAAGGGAGCCACACCGTGATCGAGGACCTCAACAGGCTCGTCGACGAGATCGACGCCCATCTCGGCGAGGGCGTGGATATCGACGCGCTCGCCGCCGAGAGGGGGACGACGGGATACCACCTGCGCCGGATGTTCTCGTCCCTGGCGGGGATGCCCGTCTCCGAATACGTGCGCCGCCGGCGGATGACCGTCGCGGCCGCGGACGTGATCGGCGACGAGGACCTGCTCTCCATCGCGATCCGCCACGGGTACGGATCCGTCGAGGCGTTCGGGCGCGCGTTCCGATCGGTCCACGGCGCGAGCCACTCCGACGTGCGCCGTGACGGCGGCCCCCTTCGCAGCCAGCAGCAGATCAGGTTCCGTCTGACCGTCGAAGGGAGCACCCCCATGGATGCCCGAATCACCGAACGCCCCGTCCTCCGCCTCGTCGGATACGCCCTCCGCGTGCCGCTGATCCACGAGGGGGTCAACCCGCATATCCACGAGCACGTGCGATCGATCTCGGCCGAGCAGAACATCCGGCTCACGGAGCTGTCGAGCGCCGAGCCCGCGGGAATCCTCTCGGTGAGCGCCGACATCGAACCGGACGACCCGGAGGGGAGCGACCTGACCTACCTGCACGGCGTCTCCGTCGACTCGGACGCGACGGTGCCCGACGGGCTCGACGTGATCGAGGTCGAAGCCGGGCCCTGGGTGGTCTTCCGCACCTCCGGCGCGCATCCCGATGCGCTGCAGGCGGCATACGCGGTCTCCGCGACGGAGTGGTTCCCCTCCAACCCGTGGCGTCTGCGCCCCGGTCCGTCGATCGTCTCGATCCTCGAGCACACGCCGGACTTCCGCACGGCGACCTGCGAGCTCTGGATGCCCGTCGAGCGCGCCTGAGACGAGCCCTGCCCATCCGGCGCCCCGCATCCCGTGCGGGAGCGCCGGACGGCCGTTCCGCCTAGGCTGATGCCCGACCGCACGGACCACCACCGAGGGGGACCAGCGATGCCGGTGATCGAGCAGCTCGACGAGCGATTCGGCGCGACGCCCGTGGCGACGCTGCGGCGCTGAGCGGAAGCCGTCTCGCAGGCGTCGGAGCACGAGCCGGTCGAGATCGGCACCTGGACGCGGCTCTGCTGGTCCAACGGCGGAGGCGCAGCCGCCGCATGGTTCTTCGGTGACGACGATCGGATCCTCGTGCTCACGATCGATCACGACTCGCCCCTGAGCGCCTTCGAGGCCCAGGAACGACAGCGCGAGCACTACCGCGGGCTCCCCGACGACCTGCGGCCGCTCGCCATCGGCCGCGAGCCCGAGTACCCGCTCCTCCGGACCGAGATGTCGCCGACGCCCATGGCCTTCGCCACCGGAGTGTTCTGGTTCGACGGACGGAACTGGCGGATCACGGAGGGCCTCGCCGCCCGCATCGAGTCCGACGAGCGATTCCGGCTGGCGGACACCGGCATCCGGTTCTGCCTGCGGCCGTTCGAGTGACGCGATCCCTCGTGCCGCCGCGGTCGCCGCGCGGAGCCCGAGGCCGGGCTCCGCGCAGGCGATCAGGCGACGGGCTGCTGCAGCGCGATCACCCAGTCGTCGACGTCGTCCGCGTCGTACGGCGTACGCAGGTACACCTCGCGGCAGGTGCCGACGGGCGTGAGGCCCCGATGCTGCACCTCCGCCACGAGCCCCTGCCAGGCGGCCTGGATGCCCAGCAGGTCGGGCGCCGCGTAGGTCGTGACGAGGGCGCGCGGCACCGCGTCCAGCGTCTGAGCCTCGAGACCTGAGGGCACGTCGTCGCCCGCGATCTGCTCCGCGGCCGCGGCGATCATCCCCTCGTCGTCGCCCGTGTAGTGGGCGACCCCCGGCCCGGTGTGCGCGGAACCCGCGGCGGCGATCGCCGCGTTCACCCGCTCGAACATCGGGCCGATCTCGGCCTCGACCTGGCTCATCTCGGCGATGCGCACCGACAGCTGCACCAGGCGGAGGGCAGGCAGCTGCTGCACCTCGAAAGCGGTGGAATCGGACATGGTTCTCTCCTTCTCGATCGATCGGAGCCTCGCCTCGACGAGATGCAGGCGCGTGCGGTCCGCGGTGATCTGCTCCGCGAGCTCGTCTCGTCGCTGCCGCAGCAGCGTCGCGACGCGCGCGTCGGCATCCTCGGCGTCCAGCAGCGTCCCGACGTCCTCGAGGAGGAAGCCGAGATCCTTCAGAGCGACGAGCCGGTTGGCGCGGGGCAGCTGATCGGCGTCGTACCGGCGGTATCCGGTGAACGGATCCACCTGCGCGGGCGTCAGGAGCCCGAGCTGGTCGTAGTGCCGCAGCATGCGCACCGACACACCGGCCAGGCGGGCGAAGTCTCCGATGCTCAACATGGTCCTGCCATTCCAGGGTCTGACCCCGTGTGAGAGTCAAGGGCGGATCGAGGGATGCGAGAACTCTACGGCGCGCGCTCCGCCCCCGCAGGAGACGCGCGAGACCCGTTGCCGCCCCTCGACGCCGACTGCTAGATTTATGCCCGGGAATTAGGTAGGAAACCTAACTAATTCCGTCGTCGCGGCGATGAGGCCGCGGCGCTCAACCGATCGAAGGAGCTCGCGTTGTCCTCACGAACCCCTGCTCTCGCCGCGGTCGCGGCCCTCGCGCTCGCCGCGACGGCCGTCGCGGCCCCCGCCGCGGCCGCGCCGCCCGATGAGCCCGCCGCCCACGAGACGACCACCGTCAACGGATACCGGAACGTCGGCTACTACGGCCAGTGGCAGGCGCTCGCCGACCGCGAGGCCACGCTCAAGAAGCTCTTCGTCGACGCCGACGCCGGGCGCGACCTCACGCACCTCAACTACTCGTTCGGCAACATCGCCGGATCGCAGGAGGCGATCGACGAGGCGCGAGAGGACGGCGTGCGGGGTCTCGGCGGCGTCGAGCCGTACACCTGCTTCCTCTCGGACGACGATGACGCCGCGGCGGGCGAGACCGACACGGCCGGCGACGCCGAGAGCGACTTCCTGCACCTGTTCCCGGCGGAGCAGTCGGTGCTGGGCGTCGCCGACAGCGCCGACCAGCGCCTCGCCGGCAACCTCAACCAGCTGCGGCAGGTGAAGCGCCTCCACCCCGACCTGAAGGTGCACGTCTCGCTCGGCGGATGGGCGTGGTCGAAGTCGTTCTCCGACGCGGTCGCGACGCCCGAGCGCCGCGACGCGCTCGTCGAGTCGTGCGTCGACCTCTGGATCCGGGGCGACCTGCCCGAGATCGACGGCCGCGGAGGCGAGGGCGCCGCCGCGGGCATCTTCGACGGCTTCGACATCGACTGGGAGTGGCCGGGAGCGCCCGACTGGGCCCAGGAGGTCGGCAACAGCATCGACGAGGAGAACGACCGCGCCAACTTCCTGGCGTTCATGGAAGAGCTGCGCGGGGCGCTCGACGAGCTCGGCGCCGAGACGGGCGAGCACTACGAGATCTCCGCGTTCCTGCCCGCGAGCCCCGCCGTCATCGAGGCGGGCGGCTGGAACGACCCCGAGCTCTTCCAGTACCTCGACTTCGGCAACCTGCAGGGGTACGACCTCTGGGGGCCGTGGGGCGAGACCACCGGGCATCAGGGCAACGTGCACGGAGATCCCGCGCACAACTGGGGTCTCGGCCTCGACACGGTCGTCGCCAGCTACACCGACGCCGGCATCGACCCGGCGAAGCTGAACCTGGGCTTCGCGTCATACGGCTACGGCTGGCAGGGCGCAGGCGAGGAAGCGTGGGGAGAGGCGGAGAGCCCCGCCTGGCAGGAGGACGGCACGGCGGTGCTCAGCTGGGATCAGCTGAAGACCCGCGGCCTCGACATCCGCCACGCCCAGGTCGACGGCAGCTTCGACGCGACGTACGGCTACGACGCCGAGGCGCGCGAATGGTGGACGTTCGACGATCCCGTGGCCGTCGCGGAGAAGACCCGCTGGGCGCTGAGCCTCGGGCTCGGCGGCGTCGACTACTGGGAGCTCGCGCACGACGTCGATGCCGACCTGCCCGCCGCCGGGGCGGAGGCGCTCCGCCAGGCGGAGCCCGGGCCGATCGCGGGGACGGAGCCGACGACGTGCGACGCGGACGGCCCGTGGAACGCGCAGACGACGTACTCCGCCGGCGACACGGTATTCCTCGACGGCAGGGTCTTCACGGCCTCCTGGTGGACCCGCGGCGAAGAGCCGGGAGCGAGCGTCCACGGCGCCTGGCAGACCGCATCGGAGTGCGGCGACGCCGACGGCGAGATCTCGACGTGGTTCCCCGATGCGATCTACACCGCCGGCGACCGGGTGACGCACGGCGGCGAGGTGTTCACCGCACGATGGTGGACGCGCGGCGACGAGCCCGGCGCCTCCGACGGGGGTCCCTGGGAGCGCTGAGCGAGGGGAGGGGCGGGTGCGTTCTCGTCCCTCCCCGGCCCGGACGGCGACGAGCCCTGGTGCCGTCGCCCCCGCTGCGCCATACTCGGCGACGGAAGCGTTCGCCTCGAGAGGGAGAGTCCGACATGGCCGACACGCAGAAGGGGCCGAAGTCCTACTTCCCGTCGATCGAGGCGAAGTACGGGCGCTCGATCGACGAATGGATCGCCGAGCTGCGGCCGCACGCCGGCTCGCCGCACATGCAGCAGGTCGCCTTCCTCAAGGAGCAGGGCATGGGGCACGGTCACGCGAACGCGCTCGTGCACGTGTTCCGCGCCGAGCACGACGGCGCCTGAGCCCGACGAGTGTAGCATCGCGGGATGCCCTCGCTCGTCCTCGTCACCTCGATCGCCGCGCCGCCGGAGGCGTGCTTCGCGCTGAGCCTCTCGGTGGACGCGCACAGCGCATCCATGGCGGGCACCGACGAGCGCGCCGTCGCCGGGGTCACGGCCGGCGAGATGGCGCTGGGGGAGACGGTCACCTGGAGCGCGCGCCACTTCGGGGTGCGGTTCCGGATGACCTCGCGCATCACCGCCTGCGAGCCGCCGCTCCGTTTCGTCGACGAGCAGATCGCCGGACCGTTCGGCCGCTGGTGGCACGAGCACCTCTTCCAGGCGACGGCCGACGGGACGCGCATGATCGACCACATCGAGTACGCCTCGCCGTTCGGGCCGCTCGGGCGCCTCGTCGATCGCGTCGTGCTGGCGCGGTACATGAACGGCCTCATCGCGCGCCGCAACCGCTGGCTCGCGGAGGCGCTCGCCGGAGCCGCCCCGCGCGAGCGCGCCGTGTGAGCGGCTGCGGGATCCGCACGCGTCGAGCGCCGGGCTCGGCTCCGCTCACTCGCCCGGCCGGACGAGGCCCGATTCGTAGGCGAGCACGATGAGCGCGGCGCGATCGCGCGCCTGCAGCTTCGCGAGCAGGCGGCTGACGTAGGTCCGCGCCGTCGCCGGGCTGAGGAACAGCCGCTGCGCGATCTCGGCGTTCGTCAGACCGCGCCCCACGAGGGCGAGGAACTCCCGTTCGCGAGGCGTGAGCCCCGACACCGGGGCCGGATCGGCGCCGCCGCCGGCCGCGGCGCGCATCACGCGGGCGGTGACCTGCGGCGAGAGGAGGGCATCGCCGGCGGCCGCGATCCGGATCGCCCGCCGCAGCTCGTCCGGGGCGATGTCCTTGAGGAGGTAGCCCGCGGCGCCCGCGCGGATCGACGCGAACACGTGCTCGTCCTCGTCGAAGGTCGTGAGCACGACGACCCGCACCGCGGCGAGCCCGGAGTCGCCCACGATCTCGCGGGTCGCCTCGAGCCCGTCCATCTCGGGCATGCGGATGTCCATGAGCACCACGTCGGGACGGTGAGCGCGCGTCCGCTCGAGGCCCTCGCGCCCCGTCGCCCCCTCCGCGACGATCTCGATGTCGCCGTCCCGTTCGGCGAGGGCGCGCAGCCCCGAGCGCACGAGCTCCTGATCGTCGACGAGCACGACGCGGATCATGGCGCCAGCCTCGCAGGCAGCGTCGCCTCCACGAGGAAGCCCCCGAAGCGCCCGTCGTGCGCGGCGAGGGAGCCTCCGAGCAGACGGACCCGCTCGCGCATCCCGGTGATCCCCGATCCGTCGTCGCCCGCTCCCCGTCCGACTCCGTCGTCGGCGATGCGCACGACGAGTCGCGCGCCCTCCCGGCGCAGAGCGATCTCCACGCGGGTCGCGCGGGCGTGCCGCAGGACGTTCGTCAGCGACTCCTGCACCACCCGGAACGCGGCGGCCGCGACCGCCGCGTCGACCTCCTTCTGCTCCACCTCGCACGAGAGGGCCACCTCCAGGCCGGCGTCCCGCGCGGTCCGCGCGAGGCCCTCCATGTCGGAGAGACCCGAGGCGCGGGGCGTCGGCTCGTCCTCCGTGCGCAGGATCCGGACGGTCGCGCGGAGCTCCTGCAGCGAGCGCGTCGCCGTCTCGCGGATGCGTCCGACGGCGGTCGCCGTCGTCGCCTCGTCGCCTCCGATCGCCTCGCTCGCCACGGCGGCGTGCACCGACACGATCGAGAGGGCGTGGCCGACGGTGTCGTGCAGCTCCCGGGCGATGCGGACGCGCTCGTCCTGCCGGGCGCGACGGATCGCGTGCGCCCGCTCGGATTCCGTGAGGGAGCGGATGCGCGCGGCCTGCGCACGCGCCTCTCGCGTGCGGCGCACGGCGACGCCGCAGGCGATCGCCGCGGCGACGAGAGCGAGGTTCGTCAGCAGGTCCGATCCGATGAGGTAGGTCGTCGGCTCGCCGTCGCGCACGAGGAAGAACGCCGCCGTGCCGACGAGCACGACCCCCGACGCGGCGGCGAACCCGGTGCGGCCCGCCTCGGCGCAGGCGAAGAGCGCGGCCGCGGCGGGAAGGGCGATGCCGATCGGGGCGAGATCGAGGGTGTAGTAGGCGAAGACCGCCAGCACGGTGACGGCCAGCATCGTGCGCGGTAGGCGCCGGCGGAGGAGGAGCAGCGCCCCGAACAGCGCCGCGAAGCCGTAGACCAGGGGCGAGGGCGGGCCGGACGGGGACGCGGAGGCGGCGACGACGAGCGCGACGACGAGCGCCATCGCCCCCGCCAGCACGATGTCGACGAGGAGGGGCGGGCCGCTCGGGGACCGGGAGGCGGCGTCCATGGGAGCCAGCGTACGGACTCGCCCGGCCGCGCGATGTCGTCTGCGGGCGACATCCGCTGTCGGCTCGGGACGACCCGGGAGTCGCCCCCGCGCCGATGCCGCCCGGGGCTCGGCCCGGGAGCATCGGAGCCATGACAGAAGAGCACCCGCACACCGTTCCCGCCCCCTCGCCGCGCCTGAGCTGGCCGCTCGTCGTCGGCCTCGCCGCGCTCGCGCTCCTCTGGCCGCTGACGGGAGTGCTCGGCGCCGGCGGCGTCGGCCGCGCAGTCGCCGTCATCGCGGTGACGCTCCTCGTCTGGATCGGCGTCGTCGGGCTCGGCAGGATCCCGCGCCCCGTTCTGACCCTGACGACGACCGGCGCCGCGTACGGCGTGATCTACCTCGTCGCGATCGCGGTGATCGCGAGCCCGCTCGCGCTGCTCGCCTGGTACACGGTCGTCGCGACCGCCGCGCTCGGCGCCCTCGCGGGTCTCGCGGCCTGGGGCGTGCAGGCGATGATGCGGCGATGATCCCTCGTCGCGCGGCGGGAGCCGCTCTCGCGGGGGCCCTCGCCCTGGCGCTCGCCGGATGCGGCCTCCTGCCGAGCACCTCCTCGGTCGAGGCCGTCGACTTCGACGAGCCCCTCGCGATCCCTCCGCTCGCCGAGTCGAGGATCGAGGACGGCGTGCGGGTGTTCGACCTCGCGGCCGAGGAGGGGCGCACCTCGTTCTCGGGGCTCCCCGCGACCGCGACGCGCGGGTACGACGGGGGCTTCCTCGGCCCCACCCTGCGCGCCGCGCGCGGAGAGCGGATCGCCGTGCGGGTCTCCAACGAGCTGACGGACGAGACGACCGTCCACTGGCACGGGATGCACCTGCCGGCGGCGATGGACGGAGGCCCCCATCAGCCGATCGCGCCGGGGGAGACCTGGGAGGCCTCCTGGACGATCGACCAGCCGGCGGCGACGCTCTGGTACCACCCTCACCCGCACGGCGAGACCGAGAACCAGGTGCACGCCGGCCTCGCGGGCCTCTTTCTCCTCGACGACGAGGAGTCGCTCGCCGCGGAGCTGCCGTCCGAGTACGGCGCGGACGACGTGCCCGTCGTCATCCAGGATCGCGACCTCGACGTCGAGACGGGGGAGCTGCGCGTCGACGGCCTCGACGGGGGAGGCGGCGAGGTGGGGCTGCTGGGCGGCACGATCATGACGAACGGCGTGGTCGGCGCCTTCCACCGGGTGAGCTCCGACCGGGTGCGTCTGCGCCTGCTGAACGGCTCCACCGCCCGCGTGTACGACCTGGGCTTCGCGGATCGGGAGGTGGATCTCGTCGCGACCGACGGCGGCCTCCTGCCCGAGCCGGTCCGCACCGGGAGCGTGCGGCTGAGCCCGGGCGAGCGCGCGGAGATCGTCGTCGGGATGCGGCCGGGGGAGCGCGCCATGCTGCGCTCGACCCCGCCGGATCTCGGGCGGATCGCGGCGGGGTTCGCCGCGGGGGAGAACGACGGCTTCGACGTCCTCGAGCTGCGGGCGGACGACGACCTCCGCTCTCTGCCGGAGCCGTCGTGGGACGCGCCCGAGCGGCGGCCGCTCGACGAGGCGGCCGCGTCGGCCCACCGGGAGTTCGAGCTGGAGGGGCGGCGGATCAACGGGCGGGAGATGGACATGACCCGCATCGACGAGACGGTGAGCGCCGGGGCGACGGAGATCTGGACCGTGCGCAACGGCGAGATGTCGCCCCACAACTTCCACGTCCACGACGTGCAGTTCGAGGTGCTGTCCATCGACGGGGATCCGCCTCCCGCCGAGCTGGCGGGGAGGAAGGACACGATCTACCTCGAGGCGTTCCGCGCCTATCGGCTCATCATGCGCTTCGACGGCGAGGCGGACCCCGACGCGCCGTACATGTACCACTGCCACCTCCTCCAGCACGAGGACGAGGGGCTCATGGGGCAGTTCGTCGTCGTCGAACCCGGTTCGTCCGCCGTCGAGGGCGGGCCAGGCGAGCACGACGGGCACGGGTGAGCCGCGCCGCCGTGCGCTCACACGGCGGGTGCGGGGACGTCGCCTCGGAGGATCGAGGGCCAGCCCCTCACCTCGTCGGGCGTGCGAGCCACTCTCAGGCGCGCCTGCGGGAGGGCGCCCGCGAGCGCCTCGGCGGTCGAGAGCGGGTGACCGGGATCCCCGACCCAGGCGAGGATCGTGACGGGCACCGCGATGCGCGAGATCTCCGCGAGCGACGGGAGATCGCTTCCTGCCGCTCCTCGGAGCACCGAGGGGAGCAGTCGCGCGGAGACCTCCGGGCGCGTCTCAGGGCGCCCGACGGTCGCGGGAGGAGCCTCCTCCTCGCGGCTCATCGCGACGAACGCCTCGAGTCCCGAGCGCTCGACGAGGTCGGCCGCCTCCCGGTAGCCTCCCGCGCGGGCCGCGCGGCTGCTCCAGGCGGTCGGCGGCAGCATGAGCGTGAACCCGCTGAACCGACCCGGTGCGCGCGCGGCGGCGTGCAGGAGGGTCGCGGCCCCCATCGACGGGCCGACGCCGTGCACCGCCTCGTCGGGGAAGACGGCGTCGAGGAGGCGGAGCAGATCGTCGGCGAGCACCGGCCAGCGGTAGTCGTCCGGTGCGGCGCGCCCCGACGAGCGCCCGTGGCCTCTGGCGTCGTATCGCAGGAGACGCGTGCCGCTCAGGCCCCGGCCGAGATCCAGATCGAGGAGGCGATCCCTCCGCCTGCTGGACGTGAGACCGTGCAGCTGGACGACGGGATGCCCGCCCTCATCGCTCAGCTCGAAGTCGAGCTCTGCTCCCGGGACGGAGAATGCGGACACGAGCGCTCCTGACGACGGCGATGAGCAGAAGGATAAGGTACCGCCATGCGCCTCACGAACATCGCGCACCTCCGCCTCCCCTTCGGCCGGCTCGTCGGGTACGACGTCTCCCTGCGCGGTCGCGGCTCGGAGCTCCCGGTCTCCTTCGACCAGCGTCGTCACGTGGCCGCGGGAGCGCGGGACGGATCGTGGATGGCGCTCTCGTTCCGCCTCGGCGGATCCGTGTCCCGAGAGGCGCTCGAAGCCGCCTGGCTCGCGGTCATCGCCCGGCACGGCACGATGCGCGCGGCCTTCGACCCCGGTGAGCACGGGCCGATCCAGCGCGCCCTCGACCTCGCTCCCGGGCGGTGGACCGAGCATCCGATCGGGCCCGGCCAGTCGACGACCGACGCGCTGCGCGACGTGCTCGACCGCGCCTGCACCCCCTACGCGGCGCCCTCCCATCGCCTCTGCGCTCTCGAGACGGACGAGGAGACGACCATCGTGATCGGCGCCGATCACGCGCACGTCGACATGTGGTCGATGCTCGTGCTCGCGCGCGACCTGCTGCGCGCGCTCGCCGCGGCGGAGGCGGGGGAGGATCCGCGGATGCCGGTCGCCCCCGACTTCTCCGACCACACCCGTGAGCTGGGCGAGCGCGTCGACGTCCCGGACGACGTGCGCGCGAGATGGTCGGAGGTGCTGGAGGCCGCGGGCGGGGCGATGCCGCGCTTCCCGCTGTCCCTCGGCGGCGACGGCCCGCACCCCGAGCGCGTCGAGGTGCGCGACGTGCTCGACCTCGACGACAGCGCGGCCTTCGCCGCCCAGGCGCGTGAGGAGGGCGTCTCCACGCTGTCGCTGGCGGTGTCGGTGATGACGGCCGTCACGCGCGAGGTCGCCGACCAGCCGCTCCGGGCGGTGTTCCCCGTGCACAGCCGCTGGGACGGGGCATGGCACGATGCCGTCGGCTGGTTCATCACGAACTCGGTGCTCGAATCGGCGGACGCGGATCCGCGCGCGTCCGCCGCCGCCGTGCGCGAGGCGGTGAGGCTCGGCTCGTGGCCGCTGGCCGAGGTGCTCCGGCCCTGGGGAGGGATGCCCGAGCTGCCGGGGATGTTCGCGATCTCCTGGCTGGATCTGCGGCGCCTCCCCGTGCGGATCGACGCGAAGGGCCTCGACGCGCAGTACGTCGGGGCGACCATCCGCACCGACGGCGTCATGCTCTGGTTCATCCTCGACGAGTCCGGGCTGCATCTCCGCTGCCGCTATCCCGACACGCGAGAGGCCAGGCGCCATGTCGGCCGCTGGCTCGACGCGGTCGTGCGGAAGCTGCGCGGCACCGCCCGCGGATCCGTGAGCACCACGCTGCGGGTCGACGGATCCGTCTTCCGCGTCGAACGCGCGACGCGAGGCGACGTGGGCGACATCATGGCGCTGCTCTCCGGCGACGAGATCGCCGGGCCAGCGGAGAGCGACGAGATCGAGCGGTACGAGCGCGCGTACGACCTGGTGTCCCGGGAGAGCTCGCACTTCCTCGCGGCGGTCCGCGACGAGGCGGATCGGGTCGTCGGAACGATGCAGCTGTCTGTGCTCCCGGCGCTCGCGCGCGGCGGCGTCACGCGGCTGCAGCTCGAGGGGTTCCGCGTCGCCGAGGCCGAGCGGTCGCGGGGGCTCGGCGCCGCGATGCTCGACTGGGCGCACGAGCACGGGAGGCGACACGGCGCCGAGCTCGCGCAGGTCGCCGTCGACGCGCGCCACGAGCGCTCCCGCGCGTTCTACGAGCGCCACGGCTACGCCGCGGGTCAGACGGGGCTGAATCGCTCCCTCTGAGCGGGGATCAGACCGCGCACCCGTCCGGCCCGCAGGCGTCGCCATCGGCGAGCGTCGTGAGCGAGGGGTGCGACGCCTGCCAGGCCTGCGACAGCGCGCCGGCGAACACCTCGGTCGGCTGCGCTCCCGAGACGGCGTAGGCCATGTCGATGACGAAGGTGGGCACGGCGCTGATCCCCAGCGAGGCGGCCTGCGCGACGTCCGCGCGCACGGCGGGGATCCGGGAGCCGCTGTCGAGCTCGTCGCGGATCTCCTGCTCGTCGAGGCCCGCTTCGACGCCGATCCGCACGAGCTCGTCCGCGGACCCGATTTCGGCGCCCCTCTCGAAGTGCGCGCTCAGGAGCGCCTCCTTCACGGCGTCGGCGGAGCCGTGCTCCTTCGCGAGGTGCAGCAGCTGGTGCCCGCGCAGCGAGTTCGCGACGACGAGGGCGTCGAAATCGTAGGCGAGGCCCTCGCCTGACGCCTGCTCGGCCACGTGGGCGAACATGCCGCGCACCTGATCCTCCGGCAGGCCCTTGCGCGACGAGAGATACTGCGCCTCGGTCCCGTCGTAGCGCTCGGGCAGCGAGGGATCCAGCTGATACGAGTGCCAGACGACCTCCACCTCGTCGCGGTGCGGGAACGCGGCGAGGGCGCGCTCGAAGCGGCGCTTGCCGATGTAGCACCAGGGGCAGGCGATGTCGGACCAGATGTCGATCTTCACATCGGGGGAGAACCGTGCGCGCGGCCGCCGCATTCCCGGATCCGCTCCCGGGACCTCGCGCACGGCAGACGGGGATCGTGACCCGCGCCCAGAAGATCCTCGAACGCCTCGTTCCGGAGCGGGGGAGACTGAGCGCGAGTGGACGTCGGCGGTCGTTCCGGTGTATTCTGTAGCGCTCGGGCAGAGACCCGACGGATCCCGCTCCGCGAGCGGGTGAGAACTCCACAGCGTGCGACAAGCGGTTCCCTTCACCCGAAGGATCCACGGGGCTGATCGGTTTCGACAGCGCCTGCTGATCTGAGGGAAGCGGGCCGAGGATGCAGGGTTATCTCGTTAACGCCCCCTGCAAACCCATAAGTGCCAACTCCAAGCGCACTGACTTCGCCCTCGCTGCCTAAGCGAGCCCGATAGTCCGTCAGACCGTGGCTGATCCCGACACGGACCCTGGCGTCATCTAGGGATCTCGCTGCGACGCGGTGTCGAGACGCGTCGTGGGACTCTTCCTCGACTGGGCTCGTCGACCTATGCGTCTGCGCTGAAGGTCGGAGCCGAGCAGAACGCCTCCGCAGACTGCGCCCGGAGAAACCCCAGTGAACCAGTGCTGGACGGGGGTTCGATTCCCCCCAGCTCCACGAACCGCTCGCACGTGTGGAAAGCCCCGCCCTTCCTGCAGACTGCAGGGAGGGCGGGGCTTCTTCGTGCGCTCAGGAAGCGTCACGCGGCGATCTCTGCTCGCGCTTCGTCCGCATCCGCTTTCTGCGCGAGCCCGTCGAGAGGCGGCGCGTCTCTAGCGTCCCCAGATGACGAGGTCGAGGCCCGACTTCGTGTCGGCGAGCGCGACCCACCCGTCGGCGAACTCGTAGGTCATGCCGTAGCCGTCCTCGCTGACGTAGAGCGCGTACTCCGGATCCTCTGTGAGGATCACCGAGCCGTCCTCGCCCTCCTCCTGCAGCCAGCCCTGGTCGAGGAGGTACTGCTGCATCTCGGTCGACGTCTGCTCGTCGACCGGCGCCCAGCCGTACATCTGCGCGACGTCGGTGCCGCTCGAGTCGTCGCCCCAGATACACTGCAGGCCCTCCTCGAACTCGTGCTCGCCGATGCGGAACGTCTCGGCTCGCACATCCCAGTCGAGGTCGCGCAGGCTCGCGACGAACGTCTCGGGCAGCATCGTGTCGCAGGTCAGCTCGGCGCGCTCCTCGGGCGAGGAGGTGTCCTCCGGCGCGGGAGACGCATCATCGGCGCCGCATGCGGACAGGGCGACGGCGAGAGAGGCGGTCGCCGCTGCGGCCAGGATCCGCGCGGCGCGGGCGCGACCGCTCGTCGCCTCCCCGTCGCGGGGGAGGAGCGCGTCGACCGGCCGCGAGGAGATCATGACGGCGATCCGTGCAGCACGGCGAGGACCTCGTCGTGCAGGGCGCCGTTGGTCGCGAGCGCGGAGCCGGTGGCGAGCCGGTCGTCGCCCTCCACGGAGGTGAACCGCCCGCCCGCCTCGCGCACGATCGCGGCCGCGGCGGCGACGTCGTACTCCTTGACGTCGAACTCGCCGACGATCTCGAGCCGGCCCTCGGCGAGCAGCATGTACGACCAGACGTCGCCGTACGCGCGGTCGCGCCACACCCGCTCCTGAAGCGCGAGCAGCGCGTCGAGCCGGCCGGCGTCGCGCCACTGCGCGATCGACTGGAAGCTGAGCGAGGCGTCGTCGAGGCGCTCGACCGCGGAGACGCCGATGCGCTGGTCCCGCTCGTCGCCGTTCGTCCACGCGCCGAGCCCGTCCCCGGCCCACCAGCGGCGGCCGAAGGCGGGCATGCTCACGACGCCGAGGCGCACCACGCCGTCGATCTCGAGGGCGATCATCGTGCCCCACGCGGGAAGGCCCCGCAGGTAATTGGCGGTGCCGTCGATCGGGTCGATGATCCATCGCCGCGCCGCGGCCTCGGAGGATCCGTACTCCTCGCCGAAGATCGCATCGGCGGGGCGCTCGCGGGCGATGAGATCGCGGATGGCGCGCTCCGTGGCGAGGTCGGCCTCGGTCACGTGCGAGCGGTCGGCCTTCAGTCCGACCTCGAGATCGGGCGCGTCGAACCGAGGCAGCGACTGCCGATCGGCGGTGTCCGCGAGGCGCAGGGCGAGGGCGAGGTCGTCGTCGAGCGAGGGGGAGACCGAGGAAGCCATGCGTCCAGCGTACCGAGAGGCCGGCGGGGACGACGAAGCCCCAGTCGCCGTGGCGACCGGGGCTTCCGTGCGGTGGTGCGCCCTCAGGGGCTCGAACCCTGGACCCACTGATTAAGAGTCAGTTGCTCTACCGACTGAGCTAAAGGCGCATGATCCGAATCGGGAGGATCCTCATCAGGAGGATCTTCGCGTGCCGAACCGAGAGACCACATTACACAGTCCCCTCGGGGTGCGCCAATCTCGGGCGCACCCCTGGCGTGTCTGAGCGCGGGCTGGGTGGCGCGGGCGAAAGGGGAGTGGCGCCGTCGGTGGTGTGAGCGCTAACATGAGGAATCCCGATCGACGATGCCCGAGAACGGAGCGATGCGATGACGCACCCCCAGGATGACGACGCCCGAGCCGCGATCGACGGGGGACGCGCCGCCCTCGGGATCGAGCTCGGATCCACGCGCATCAAGGCGTGTCTGATCGACGAGCAGGGGAGAACGCTCGCCTCGGGAGGGTGCGAGTGGGAGAACGCGCTCGTCGACGGGCTCTGGACCTACGACCTCGACGACGTCCGCTCCGGCGCGCAGGCGGCGTTCGCGGAGCTCGCCGCCGACGTGCGGCAGCGATACGGGACCGAGCTGCGCGAGCTCGGATCCATCGGCGTCTCGGCGATGATGCACGGCTATCTGGCCTTCGACGCCGATGGCCGTCTGCTCGTCCCGTTCCGCACCTGGCGCAACGTCAACACGGAGCGCGCCGCCGAGGCGCTGTCGGGCGCCCTGAGCTGGAACATGCCGCTGCGCTGGTCGGCCGCGCATCTCCTCCAGGCGGCGATCGACCGCGAGGAGCACGTCGCGAGCATCGCGCGCATCACCACCCTCTCGGGGTACGTGCACCGGCTCCTCACGGGCGAGGACGTGCTCGGCATCGGGGACGCCTCGGGGATGTTCCCGATCGACCCGGCGGCTCGCGACTACGACGCGCGGGCGCTCGGGATCGCCGACCAGCTGCTCGCCGCGGAGGGCGCCGGTCACCTCTCCTTCTCCCGCGTGCTGCCCGCGGTGCGCCGCGCCGGCGACGCCGCCGGAGCCCTCACCGAGGAGGGGGCGCGGCTCCTCGATCCCGACGGGCCCCTCCGACCGGGCGCGGTCGCGGCCGCTCCCGAGGGAGATGCCGGCACGGGAATGGTCGCGACGAACGCCGTCACGCCTCGCACGGGCAACGTCAGCGCGGGCACGAGCATCTTCGCGATGGTGGTGCTCGAGCGCCCGCTCGCGCGTCCGCACGAGGAGATCGACATCGTCACGACGCCCGCGGGCGACCTCGTCGCGATGGTGCACTGCAACAACGGCGCGAGCGAGCTCGGCGCCTGGGCGGGGGTGTTCCGCGAGTTCGCGCGGGCGCTCGGGCAGGATCCGTCGACCGACGAGGTCTTCGGCGCGCTGTTCGCCGGCGCACTGGAGCCGGGTGCGGACGACGGGATCCTCGCTTACAACCACCTCTCGGGCGAGCCGATCGCGGGCCTGGCCGAGGGGCGCCCGCTCATCGTGCGGACGCCCGCGTCCCAGCTGACGCTCCCCGGCCTCATGCGCGCGCAGGTCCGCGGCGCCTTCGCGACGCTCAGCCTCGGCATGCGCACCCTCGCGGAGGAGGACGTCGCGATCGACGCGATGTATGCGCACGGCGGCATGTTCCGGACGGCGGGCGTCGCGCAGCGTCTGCTCGCCGACGCCGTCGGCGCACCCGTGCTGGTGGGCGACACGGCCGCGGAGGGCGGAGCCTGGGGCATGGCGGTGCTCGCCGCGTTCCGGCGGACCGTCGCCCGGGGTGAGGCCCGACCCGAGGAGCTCCCCACCTGGCTCGACGCGACGGTGTTCGTCGAGACCCGCGTCACGCGATCCGAGCCCACGGACGACGAGCGCGCCGACCACGAGCGCTACCTCGCACGCTGGAGCGAGGGGCTCGCGATCGAGCGCGCCGCCACCGCGAGCACCCGCTGAGACCACCGCACATGACCGCCCGACGGCGTCGGGCACCGAGGAGAGCACTTATGGCACCCGCATCCGTCCCGCCCGCCATGCGCGCCGCCGTCGACGCGGCGAAGGAACGCGTCGCCCGGCTGCACGGCGAGCTCCCGCGCTGGGACCTCGTCGTCTGGACCGCGGGCAACGTCTCCGAACGGGTCCCCGGAGAGGGCGGGCACCCCGATCTCATGGTCATCAAGCCGTCGGGCGTCGGCTACGACGAGCTGACACCCGACGCGATCGTCGTCTGCGCCCTCGACGGGAGCCTCGTGGAGGGCGAGCGCAGCCCGTCCTCCGACACCGCCGCGCACGCGTACGTGTATCGGCACATGCCGGAGGTGGGCGGGGTCGTGCACACGCACTCCACGTACGCCACGGCGTGGGCGGCGCGCGGCGAGGAGATCCCCTGCGTGCTCACGATGATGGGCGACGAGTTCGGCGGCCCGATCCCCGTGGGGCCGCTCGCGATCATCGGCGACGACTCGATCGGCCGCGGCATCGTCGAGACGCTCGCCGGACACCGCAGCACCGCGGTGCTCATGCGGAACCACGGACCGTTCACGATCGGGCGCGACGGACGGAGCGCGGTGAAGTCGGCCGTTCTCCTCGAGGAGGTCGCCAGGACGGTGCACATCTCGCGTCAGCTGGGCGAGGCGATCCCGATCCCGCAGGACACGATCGACGCGCTGTACGAGCGGTACCAGAACGTCTACGGGCAGCGATGAGCCCGCGTCGCGGCGAGGCCGTCCGACGCCCGCCGTCGATGGCGGACGTCGCGGAGGCGGCCGGCGTGTCCCATCAGACGGTCTCGCGAGTGCTCAACGGCAGTCCCCGGGTGCGGGAGGAAACGCGCGAGCGCGTCCAGGAGGCGATCCGCGCGCTGGGGTACCGGCGCAATCAGGCGGCCAGGGCGCTCGTGACGTCGCGGAGCGCGACGATCGGGATCGTCACCTCGGGCGTCGCCCACGTGGGGCCGGCGCGCACGGCGCTCGCGGTCGAGGCGGCCGCGCGCGGCTCGGGCTACTTCGTCGCGCTCAGCTCGCTGTCGCACGCCGCGGCCGACGAGGTGCGCACCGCGATCGACCGGTTCCTCGAGCAGGGCGTGGAGGGCATCGTCGTGCTCGCCCCGTTCGTCGACATCGCGCGCGTGGTCGACGAGGTCGCCGCCGCGGTGCCGATCGTCGTCGTCGCCGCGCGCGAGGACGTGCCGGACGGATCCGACGTGCGCTACGTATCCGTCGACCAGCGCGCGGGCGTGCGCGACGCGGTCGAGCACCTCGCGGACGCCGGACACACGCGGCTCGCGCACATCGAGGGCGAGCACGGGTGGCACG
Source organism: Microbacterium sp. gxy059 (assembly GCF_050958665.1). Classification (NCBI taxonomy): domain Bacteria; kingdom Bacillati; phylum Actinomycetota; class Actinomycetes; order Micrococcales; family Microbacteriaceae; genus Microbacterium; species Microbacterium sp. gxy059. The sequence continues at coordinate 34,759 of NZ_JAMXWT010000002.1, forward strand.
ACGCGATCGCCCGCAGCGCGGGATTCCTCGAATCGGCGAGGCGCCGCGGCATCGAGGGGCGGGTCGTGACGGCCGACGGCTGGGATCCCGCCGACGGCTACGCCGCGGGCCTGGAGCTGCGCGATGCGATCCGACGCGGAGAGGTGACGGGCGTCGTCGCCGGCAACGACCACCTCGCGATCGGCCTCATCCGCGCGTGCGTCGAGGGCGGGATCCGCGTGCCGGAGGACCTCTCGGTCGTGGGCTTCGACGACATCGACGTGGCGGGATACCTCACGCCCGCGCTCACGACCGTGCGACAGCCGTTCGCGGAGCTCGGAGGGGAGGCGGTGCGGCTGCTCCTGGAGCCGGGCGTCGCCGCGCCGCAGCCGGTTCGGCCGCTCCTCGTCGTGCGCGACAGCGTCGCGCCTCCCCGGCCCGCGACCACCACCCGGACATCACCCGACCGGCCGGCGCCGACGCCGGCCGACGAGAAGGAAGGACGCCCATGACGAAGCCCTACGCCGACCGCGAGGTCTGGTTCCTCACCGGCAGCCAGGACCTGTACGGCGAGGAGACCCTCCGGCAGGTCGCCGAGCAGTCGCAGGAGGTCGCGCGGCTGCTCGACGACGCCGACGGGATCCCCGCGCCCGTCGTGTGGAAGCCCGTGCTGAAGGATCCCGCGACGATCGCGCGGGTCATGCGGGAGGCGAACGCGGACGACCGCGTGATCGGCGTGATCGCGTGGATGCACACCTTCAGCCCCGCGAAGATGTGGATCTCCGGGCTGGATGAGCTCCGCAAGCCGTTCCTGCACCTGCACACGCAGGCGAACGTCGAGCTGCCGTGGAGCACGATCGACTTCGACTTCATGAACCTCAACCAGGCCGCGCACGGCGACCGGGAGTTCGGCTACATCCAGTCGCGGCTGGGCCTCGCCCGCAAGACCGTCGTCGGCCACGCGAGCGACCCGCGCGTCGTGGGGGAGGTCGCCACCTGGCAGCGCGCGGCGGCCGGCCTCGCGGCGGCGCGCTCGCTGAAGCTGGCGCGCTTCGGCGACAACATGCGCTTCGTCGCGGTCACCGAGGGCGACAAGACCGAGGCCGAGGTGCGCTTCGGCACGCAGGTGAACACCTGGGGCGTCAACGACCTGGCGGCGGCCGTGGACGCCGCGAGCGACGCCGACGTCGACCGCCTCGTCGACGAGTACGAGGAGCTCTACGACGTCGCTCCCGAGCTGCGCCGCGGTGGCGAGCGCCACCGGTCGCTCCGCGACGGCGCGGCGATCGAGGTCGGCCTGAGGGCCTTCCTGGAGGAGGGCGGGTTCGAGGCGTTCACCACGAGCTTCGAGGACCTCGGATCCCTGAAGCAGCTCCCGGGGCTCGCGGTCCAGCGCCTCATGGCGGACGGGTACGGGTTCGGCGCGGAGGGCGACTGGAAGACGGCGATCCTCGTGCGGGTCGCGAACGTGATGGGCTCAGGGCTCCCCGGCGGCGCGAGCCTCATGGAGGACTACACGTACGACCTCGCTCCGGGCCGCGAGGCGATCCTCGGCGCGCACATGCTCGAGGTGTCGCCGTCGCTCACGACGACGCGCCCGCGGCTCGAGGTGCACGAGCTCGGCATCGGCGACAGGGAGGACCCGGTGCGGCTCGTCTTCACGGCCGACCCGGGGCCGGCCGTCGTCGTCGCGATGAGCGACATGCGCGACCGCTTCCGCCTCACGGCCAACGTCGTCGAGAACATCGAGGCGCCCGACCTGCCGCGCCTGCCGGTCGGCCGCGCCGTGTGGCGACCGCAGCCCGACCTGGCGACGAGCGCGGCCTGCTGGATGGCGGCCGGCGCCGCCCACCACACCGTGATGTCGACGGCCGTCGGGATCGAGGCCTTCCGCGACTTCGCCGAGATGGCCGGTGTGGAGCTCGTGACGATCGACGAGACGACGACCGTTCCCGCCTTCCAGCGCGAGCTGCGATGGAACGCGGTGTACCACCGGATCGCGGACGGCATCTGAGCCAGGGCATGCGAAAGGGCGGGGCGGATCCGAGCGGATCCGCCCCGCCCTCTCGCGTCAGCGGCGCTTCTTCCGCTTCTTCTCGGGCGCCTCCGTCGCACGGGCCTTGGCGTACTTCTCCTCGCTGCCGGCGATGGGGGAGTCCTCGGCGACGAGCTCGCCCCGGGACGCGCGGCGGATGTCGAGGATCATGCCCAGCGACAGCGCGAACGTGATGCCCCAGCTGAGCCAGGCGAGGGCGACCCGCCATGTGAACGGCTGAGAGCTCGACCCCCGCAGCAGGGAGTAGCCGCTGGTCAGGGCCCCGATGAGTCCGGTTCCGAGCAGGTATTTGCGCATGCCTCCACGGTAGCGCGCGCAGTCAGTAGGGTGAGCGAAGAGACCGAAGGAGCTCAGCACATGCCCACAGCAGATCTTGTCGTCGTCGCCAACCGCCTGCCCGTCGACCGCGTCGAGGGGCCGGACGGCGAGCACCTCTGGCGCCGGTCGCCCGGCGGCCTCGTCACGGCTCTCGAGCAGGTCATGCACAACCTCGACGGCGCCTGGGTCGGCTGGGGAGGCAAGGCCGACCTCGAGGTCGAGCCGTTCGAGTTCGACGGCACGCTGCTCGTCCCCGTGAAACTCAGCCCGGCCGATCTGCGGGACTACTACGAGGGGTTCTCCAACGGCACGATCTGGCCGCTGTACCACGACGTCATCGCGGCGCCCGAGTTCAAGCGCTCGTGGTGGGACGCCTACGTGCGGGTCAACCGGCGCTTCGCCGAGGCCGCGGCCGGCGCCGTCGCGGAGAACGGCGTCGTCTGGGTGCAGGACTACCAGCTGCAGCTCGTGCCGCAGATGCTGCGCGAGCTGCGGCCAGACATCACCATCGGGTACTTCCACCACATCCCCTTCCCCGCATACGCGCTCTTCGCCCAGCTCCCGTGGCGCCGCCAGGTGCTCGAGGGGCTGCTGGGCGCCGACGTCGTCGGATTCCAGCGGGCGGCCGACGCGGGCAACTTCCAGCGCTCGATCCGGCGCCTCCTCAGCTACCCGACGAAGGGCGACACCGTGCAGGTGCCGCTCATCGACGACGGCTCCCGCACGGTCATCGCGAAGCACTACCCGATCTCCATCGACGCGCAGAAGTTCATCGAGCTCGCGAAGCACCCCGACGTGGTCGCGCGCGCGAAGGAGATCAGGGAGCAGGTCGGATCCGAGAAGCTGCTGCTCGGCGTCGACCGCCTCGACTACACGAAGGGCATCCGGCACCGTCTGAAGGCCTACGGCGAGCTGCTGCACGACGAGCGACTCACCCCCGAGCAGGCGACGCTCGTGCAGGTCGCCAGCCCGTCGCGCCCCGGCGTGGAGGCGTACCAGGATCTGCGGGACGAGATCGAGATGATGGTCGCCCGCATCAACGGCGACTACTCGTCGGTCGAGAACACCGCGATCCGGTATCTGCACCAGGGGTATCCGCGCGAGGAGATGGTCGCCCTCTACCTCGCCGCGGACGTCATGCTCGTCACGGCTCTGCGCGACGGCATGAACCTCGTGGCGAAGGAGTACGTCGCCGTGCGCACGGACAGCACGGGCGTGCTCGTGCTCAGCGAGTTCGCGGGCGCGGCCGACGAGCTCGGCAGCGCGCTGCTCGTCAACCCCCACGACATCGACGGGATGAAGGACACGATCATTCGGGCGCTGCAGATGCCAGAGGCGGAGCAGGCCAGGCGCATGCGGACGATGCGCAGGAAGGTGCTCGACAAGGACGTCGAGAAGTGGGGGCGCGCGTTCCTCGACGACGTCGAGCGGCTGCGCGGGAAGAGGCTCGCGCCGTGACGGCGGCCGACCCGGTCGTCCGCGTCGCCGAGGCTCCCCGCCTGCTCGTCGCGCTCGACTTCGACGGCACGCTCGCGCCGCTCGTGGACGAGCCGATGTCGGCGCGGGCGACCCCCGAGGCCGCCGCCGCGATCACCGCGCTCGCCGCGGCACCCGGGACGACCGTCGCGTTCGTCTCGGGGCGCACGATCGCCGACCTGCGCGTCATCGCGGAGCACGACGACGCGTCGCCGGTCTGGCTCGCGGGATCCCACGGCGCCGAGCACTGGAGGCCCGCGGGAGCGCCGCCGGTCGATGCGGGCGACGCCGACGGGGGAGGGGGCGACCCCGACGTGCTCGCGGCGGACGCCGAGGCGATCGTGGAGGGCTGCGCGGGAGCGTGGATCGAGCGGAAGGCGTTCGGCTTCGCCCTGCACACCCGCCAGGCCGACGAGGCCGCCGAGCGGGAGGCGCAGCGCCGCGTCGACGCGCTCATGGCGGAGCGCGCCCCGGAGTGGCGGCGGCGCACGGGCAAGCGCGTGGTCGAGTACGCGTGGCGCCACGAGGGCAAGGACACCGCGATCGCCGACCTCCGCGCCGCGACGGCCGCAGACGCGGTGCTCTTCGCCGGCGACGACGTCACCGACGAGGACGCCCTGCGCTCGCTCGCGCCGGGGGACCTCGGGATCCGGGTGGGGCCGGGGGAGACGGCCGCCGACATCACCGTCTCCGACACGCGGGAGCTCTCCGTTCTGCTCGATCGGATCGCGAGAATCCGAGCAGACTGACGAGTCAGCACGCACCCGAGTCGCCAGAACGTGTCTGCGCACGGGGCGAGTGCGCACTGGGAATAGACTGCGAGAGTGAGTGAGAACGCAGTTTCCGGAATCGACATCAAGCCCCGCAGCCGCGTCGTGACCGACGGCATCGAGGCGACCACGTCGCGCGGGATGCTCCGCGCCGTCGGCATGGGCGACGCGGACTGGGAGAAGCCCCAGATCGGCATCGCGTCCAGCTGGAACGAGATCACCCCCTGCAATCTCTCGCTCGACCGTCTCGCGCAGGGCGCCAAGGAGGGCGTGCACTCCGGCGGCGGCTACCCGCTGCAGTTCGGCACGGTCAGCGTCTCCGACGGCATCTCGATGGGCCACGAGGGCATGCACTTCTCCCTCGTCAGCCGCGAGGTCATCGCCGACAGCGTCGAGACCGTCGTGATGGCGGAGCGCCTCGACGGCACGGTCCTGCTCGCGGGATGCGACAAGTCGATCCCGGGCATGCTCATGGCGAGCGCCCGCCTCGGGCTCTCCAGCGTGTTCGTGTACGCGGGATCGATCGCGCCCGGCTGGGTCAAGCTCTCGGACGGCACCGAGAAGGACATCACCATCATCGACTCGTTCGAGGGCGTCGGCGCCTGCCGCGCCGGTCGCATGAGCGAGGAGGACCTCAAGCGCATCGAGTGCGCGTTCGCCCCGGGCGAGGGCGCCTGCGGCGGGATGTACACGGCCAACACGATGGCCTCGGTCGCCGAGGCGCTCGGGCTCTCGCTTCCCGGCTCCGCGGCCCCGCCCTCGGCGGACCGCCGCCGCGACTACTTCGCGCACCGCTCCGGCGAGGCCGTCGTGAACCTCCTGCGCCAGGGGATCACCACGAAGGACATCCTCACGAAGGAGTCGTTCGAGAACGCGATCGCCCTCGCGATGGCGCTCGGCGGCTCGACCAACGTCGTCCTGCACCTGCTCGCGATCGCCCGCGAGGCCGAGGTCGACCTGTCGCTGAACGACTTCAACCGCATCGGCGACCGGGTGCCGCACATCGGCGACATGAAGCCGTTCGGCAAGTACGTGATGAACGACGTCGACCGCCACGGCGGGATCCCCGTGATCATGAAGGCGATGCTCGACGAGGGCCTGCTGCACGGTGACGCCCTCACCGTCACGGGCAAGACCGTCGCCGAGAACCTGCGCGAGCTCGACCCCGACCCGATCGACGGCGAGGTCATCCGCCGTCTCGACAACCCGCTGCACGCCACGGGCGGCCTGACGATCCTGCAGGGCTCGCTCGCGCCCGAGGGCGCCGTCGTGAAGTCCGCGGGCTTCGACGCCGACGTGTTCGAGGGCCCCGCCCGGGTGTTCGAGCGCGAGCGCGCCGCGATGGACGCCCTCGCCGAGGGCGAGATCCAGGCGGGCGACGTGGTCGTCATCCGCTACGAGGGCCCGAAGGGCGGCCCCGGCATGCGCGAGATGCTCGCGATCACCGGCGCCATCAAGGGCGCGGGGCTCGGCAAGGATGTACTACTGTTGACGGACGGTCGATTCTCCGGCGGCACAACCGGCCTGTGCATCGGCCACATTGCTCCCGAGGCGGTCGACGCTGGACCGATCGCCTTCGTGCGCGATGGCGATCTGATCCGGGTCGATGTCGCAGCTCGCACTCTCGACCTACTCGTCGACGAGGCCGAGCTCGCCTCCCGCCGCGAAGGCTGGGAGCCGCTGCCTCCGCGCTACACCCGCGGCGTTCTCGCCAAGTACTCGAAGCTCGTGCGCTCCGCCGCCGAAGGCGCGACCACCGGCTGATCCGCGCGCTCCGCGCCGCGCTCGCCGTATTCGAACAGATCAGGGAAGCACCATGCCTGCAGAATCGCCCACGGCCGTTCCCCGGCCACCCGCTCGCACCGCTGCCAGCGCGCCCGTCATGACGGGCGCGGCCGCCGTCGTCCGCTCGCTCGAGCTGCTCGGCGTCGACGACGTCTTCGGCCTCCCCGGCGGAGCGGTCCTCCCCGCCTACGACGCCCTCATGGGCGCGGAGTCCCTCCGTCACATCCTCGTGCGCCACGAGCAGGGCGCCGGGCACGCCGCCGAGGGATACGCGGCGGCGAGCGGAAGGGTCGGCGTCGCGATCGCGACGTCGGGCCCCGGGGCGACGAACCTCGTGACGGCGATCGCCGACGCCTACATGGACTCGGTGCCCTTCGTCGCGATCACCGGCCAGGTGTTCAGCCACCTGATGGGCACGGACGCCTTCCAGGAGGCCGACATCGTGGGCATCACGATGCCGGTCACGAAGCACTCCTTCCTCGTGAAGAAGGCCGCCGACATTCCCCGCGCGATCGCCCAGGCGTTCCACATCGCCTCGACCGGCCGACCGGGCCCCGTGCTCGTCGACATCACGAAGGACGCGCAGGAGGAGAAGGTGCCCTTCGTGTGGCCCCCGTCCTTCGACCTGCCCGGCTACCGCCCCGTCACGAAGGCGCACGGCAAGCAGATCCAGGCGGCCGCGTCTCTCCTCTCCCAGGCGGAGAAGCCCGTGCTGTACGTCGGCGGCGGCGTCATCCGCGCGAAGGCGTCGGAGGAGCTGAAGACCTTCGCCGAGACGACAGGCGCCCCCGTCGTCACGACGCTCATGGCGCGAGGCGCCTTCCCCGACTCGCACGAGCAGCACCTCGGCATGCCCGGCATGCACGGCGCGGTGCCCGCGGTGCTCGCGCTGCAGGAGAGCGACCTCATCATCGCGCTCGGCGCGCGCTTCGACGACCGCGTCACGGGCAAGGCCGCCCTCTTCGCCCCGCACGCGAAGGTCGTGCACGTCGACATCGATCCCGCCGAGATCGGCAAGATCCGGTCGGCTGAGGTGCCGATCGTCGGCGACGTGCGCGAGGTGCTCATCGACCTCGAGTCGGCCTACCGCGCGCGCACGGCCGCGGAGCGGCCCGAGTTCGCCGAGTGGTGGCAGTATCTCCGCGGGCTTCAGGACCAGTACCCGCTGGGCTTCTCGTCCACCTCGGACGGCCGTCTCGCGCCGCAGCACGTGATCCAGCGGATCGGCGAGCTGACCGGTCCCGAGGGCGTGTACGCCGCCGGCGTCGGCCAGCACCAGATGTGGTCGGCCCAGTTCATCCGATACGAGCGCCCCAACTCCTGGCTGAACTCGGGCGGAGCCGGCACCATGGGCTACTCCGTTCCCGCGGCGATGGGGGCGAAGGTCGCCGAGCCTCACCGACCGGTGTGGGCGATCGACGGCGACGGCTGCTTCCAGATGACGAACCAGGAGCTCGCGACCTGCGCGCTCAACGACATCCCCATCAAGGTCGCGATCATCAACAACTCGTCGCTCGGCATGGTGCGCCAGTGGCAGACCCTCTTCTACGACGGCCGCTACTCGCACACCGATCTCGACACGGGACACGACACGAGGCGGATCCCCGACTTCGTGAAGCTCGCGGAGGCGTACGGCTGCCTGGCGATCCGGGTCGAGCGGGAGGACGAGGTCGACGACGCGATCCGCCTCGCGCTCGAGACGAACGACCGCCCCGTGGTGATCGACTTCGTCGTGAGCGCCGACGCCATGGTGTGGCCGATGGTGCCGCAGGGCGTCAGCAACAGCTACGTCCAGTACGCGCGCGACCACGCGCCGGCATTCCACGAGGGGGACTGACATGTCGACACACGTTCTCAGCCTGCTCGTCGAGGACACGCCCGGTCTGCTCACGCGGGTCTCGGGGCTGTTCGCTCGTCGCGGCTTCAACATCCACTCGCTCGCGGTCGGCGTGACAGAGGTGCCGGGGCTCTCCCGCATCACGGTCGTCGTCGACGTCGACGCTCAGCCCCTCGAGCAGGTCACGAAGCAGCTGAACAAGCTCGTCAACGTCGTGAAGGTCGTCGAGCTCGACGCCGCCGCGTCGGTGCAGCGTCAGCACATGCTCGTGAAGGTGCGCGCGGACAACGGCACGCGGGCCAACGTCCTCGAGGTCGTGAACCTCTTCCGCGCGAGCGTCGTCGACTACTCACCCGACGCGCTCGTCATCGAGATCACGGGGGACCAGGGGAAGGTCGACGCGTTCCAGCGCGCGATCGAGCCCTTCGGCATCAAGGAGATCGCGCAGTCGGGCCTGCTGGCCCTCGGCCGCGGTCCGAAGTCGATCACCGAGCGCGTGCTGCGCTGACCCTCGAAACCCACAGAACCACAACGCTAAGGAGCACACCCATGGCAGAGATCCTGTACGACGCCGACGCCGATCTGTCGATCATCCAGAGCAGGAAGGTCGCGATCGTCGGCTACGGCTCGCAGGGCCACGCCCACGCCCAGAACCTCCGCGACTCGGGCGTCGACGTCAAGATCGCGCTTCGCGAGGGATCGAAGTCGGCGCAGAAGGCGCAGGACGAGGGCTTCGAGGTGCTGTCGGTCGCCGACGCGACGGCATGGGCCGACGTCATCATGATCCTCGCGCCCGACCAGCACCAGCGCGCCATTTACGCCGAGGGCATCAAGCCGAACCTCGCGCCGGGCAAGGCGATCGCCTTCGCGCACGGCTTCAACATCCGCTTCGGCCTCATCGAGGCGCCCGAGGGCGTCGACGTGATCCTCATCGCGCCGAAGGCTCCGGGGCACACGGTGCGCCGCGAGTTCGTCGCGGGCCGCGGCATCCCCGACATCATCGGCGTCGAGAAGGACGCCTCTGGCAGCGCCTGGGCGCTCGCGCTCTCGTACGCGGCGGGCATCGGCGGCACCCGCGCGGGCGTCATCAAGACGACGTTCACCGAGGAGACCGAGACCGACCTCTTCGGCGAGCAGGCCGTGCTCTGCGGCGGCATGAGCCACCTCGTGCAGGCGGGCTTCGAGACGCTCACCGAGGCCGGTTACCAGCCCGAGATCGCCTACTTCGAGGTGCTGCACGAGCTGAAGCTCATCGTCGACCTCATGTGGGAGGGCGGCATCGCCAAGCAGCGCTGGAGCATCTCCGACACGGCCGAGTACGGCGACTACGTGTCGGGTCCGCGCGTCGTCGACCAGCACGTCAAGGACAGCATGAAGGCGATCCTCGCCGACATCCAGTCCGGCGCGTTCGCGAAGCGCTTCATCGACGACCAGGATGCGGGCGCTCCCGAGTTCACGGCGCTGCGCGCCGCCGAGGAGAAGCACCCGATCGAGGTCACCGGCAAGCAGCTGCGCTCGCTCTTCTCGTGGAAGAACAGCGACGACGACTACGTCGAGGGCACCGCGGCGCGCTGATCCTCGCGTCCTGTCGCTGCGGGCCGTCACCCTGAGGGGTGGCGGCCCGTCGCCGTCGCTCGGGTCGTCACCCCGCATACACAGGAGGGCATCGTCGGCGCGTTCTCCCCGAACGGGCGGATCCGCCCGGCGCCGCGAGCGTCGGACGGACAGTCTGAGGGCATGACGAACGCCGAGACCCTTCCCGACCTGTCCGCCCCGATCCGCACCGAGGACGACCTCGTCGCGCACGTCGCGGGCCTCCTCATCGAGGCGTACGCGCCGCGCGGCTGGCTGCTGACCTTCGACGCGCACGGCTGCCCGAAGCGCGAGCTCTTCCAACTCGACGACATGCCGGCCGATCCGCGGCGCAGGATCGCGGTGGAGGGCGTCGGCGAGGCGACCTGCGCCGAGCTGTTCGCGGTGGAGATCGCCGCGATGTGCGACGCCTCCGATGCGGACGAGGTCGTCATGGTGTGGGAGAGGCCGGGGGAGGGAGCGCTCTCCGAGACCGACGTCGCCTGGATCCGCGGCATCGACGAGGGCGCGCGCCGCGTCTCGATCCCGCTTCGGGCCCAGGTCCTTCTCACGAGCAGGGGAGCGCACCTCGTGCGGCCGACGACGGAGGGCGCCGAGGTGGTCAGCTGATCGGCGTCAGCTCGCGGCGCGGCGGAACGTGAAGCTCCCGGACACGACGCCGTGATTGACGACGCCCTCCCCGGTGCCGAGGATGCGTCCCGACGTCGTGGCGCCGCTCTCGACGAAGGCGTAGCCGGTGTGCTCGAGCCGCCAGCCGACGCGCTCGATCTCGCTGAGGAAGTAGCCGACGCTCTCGTCGACCTGGATGAGGTTCTCCGATGAGCCCCATGCGGACTTCTCGCCGGCGAGGCGGCTCACATCGAGCGTGATGTGGAGCAGGAGATCGCCGCGATCGTGGGCGAGCCGCGCGAGGCCGATCTGCCGCTGGGCCTCCTCGGGAGTGGGCATGGCGGGGCCTCAGCGACGCGGCTCGCGCGTCGACCAGAGGGCGGCGACGATGAGCACGGGCTGCAGGAACAGTCGAGCGAAGCGCTTGTTGTCGGTGTCGAGGCCGAGCGCATCCCGGCGATGGATCCACTGCGAGAGGTTGCCGGGCAGCACCGCCGCGAAGAACCCGGCCGCGAGGCGGCCGACGTCGCGGCGCCTCCGCCGGGATGCGAGGAGGGCGGAGCCGAGCGCGATCTCCGCGACGCCCGAGGCGACGACCGTCGTGTCGGGCTCGAGCGGCACGAGCTCGGGCACCTGGGCGCGGAACTCCCGTCGCGCGACCGTCAGGTGGGCGAGGCCGGCGACCGCGAGGAGCGATCCCAGGGCGACGCGGACGATGGTGCGGGGAGTCGACGACATGAGGCGAGTCTATGCGCCGCGCGGGCCGCGCCGCGCGGAATCCTGTGCGTCGGACGCGCGGCTCCCCGGAACGATGGGCAGGATGGACGACATGGCCGATCTCGACGACGCGACGCTCGCGGGGCTCCTTCGGGAGCGGCGCGAGGTGATCCTGCGCGCGGCGGAGGAGCGGGCCGCCTCGTTCGCCGAGATCGCCGGTGCGCGCAGCGCGGCGACGGCCGACGACGAGCACGATCCCGAGGGCGCGACGCTGTCCGAGGAGTGGTCGCGGCTCGCGGGGCTCGAGGAGCGGGCCGCCCGCGACCTCGCGGAGGTCGACGACGCGCTGCGCCGACTGGCGGACGGGTCCTCCGGTCTCTGCGAGGCGTGCGGGAGGCGGATCCCCGCCGAGCGCCTTGCGGTGCGGCCGACGGCGACGCGATGCGTGGGATGCGCCTGCCGGCGCTGAGCGGGGCCGGCGCACGCCGCGACCCGCGGAATCCCGCGCGACGCGCCCGGCGGACGGCGGCTTCCGTCTGCTAACCTTGAGTGTCACTCCTGCGCGCGTCTCCGTGCGCTCGCGAGGGGTCACGCTGTACACACCATCCATCGCCTCGGCTCTCTTCAGATGCCGGCGCCCGGATGAGGGCGCCCGCGTCGAGCACGAGGCCTGATCATCCCAACCCCTTAAGGCATAACGACTACATGACTAACGCAACGACCGCCCCGGCCGGCAAGCAGGTCGCGATCAACGACATCGGATCTGCTGAGGACTTCCTGGCCGCGGTCGAGAAGACTCTCAAGTTCTTCAACGACGGCGACATCATCGACGGCGAGATCGTCAAGATCGACCGCGACGAGGTCCTGCTCGATGTCGGGTACAAGACCGAGGGCGTCATCCCCTCGCGCGAGCTCTCCATCAAGCACGACGTCAACCCCGACGACGTCGTCAAGGTGGGCGACCACATCGAGGCCCTCGTCCTCCAGAAGGAGGACAAGGAAGGCCGCCTGATCCTGTCGAAGAAGCGCGCGCAGTACGAGCGCGCCTGGGGCGACGTGGAGCAGATCAAGGAGAACGACGGCGTCGTCAAGGGCACCGTCATCGAGGTCGTCAAGGGCGGTCTCATCCTCGACATCGGCCTCCGCGGCTTCCTCCCCGCCTCGCTCATCGAGCTGCGCCGCGTGCGCGACCTCACGCCGTACCTCGGCCAGGAGCTCGAGGCGAAGATCCTCGAGCTCGACAAGAACCGCAACAACGTGGTCCTGTCGCGCCGTGCGCTCCTCGAGGAGACGCAGTCGGCCACCCGCACGCAGTTCCTCAACGGCCTGCACAAGGGCCAGGTCCGCAAGGGCACGGTCTCCTCGATCGTCAACTTCGGCGCGTTCGTCGACCTCGGCGGCGTGGACGGCCTCGTGCACGTGTCCGAGCTCTCGTGGAAGCACATCGACCACGCCAGCGAGGTCGTCGAGGTGGGCCAGGAGGTCACCGTCGAGGTTCTCGAGGTCGACCTCGACCGCGAGCGCGTCTCCCTGTCGCTCAAGGCGACGCAGGAGGACCCGTGGCAGGTCTTCGCCCGCACCCACCAGATCGGCCAGATCACGCCCGGCAAGGTCACCAAGCTGGTGCCCTTCGGCGCGTTCGTCCGCGTGGCCGACGGCATCGAGGGCCTCGTGCACATCTCGGAGCTGTCGCACAAGCACGTCGAGATGGCCGAGCAGGTCGTGTCGGTGGGCGAGGAGCTCTTCGTCCGCGTCATCGACATCGATCTCGACCGTCGCCGCATCTCGCTGTCGCTCAAGCAGGCCAACGACATGGTCGACCCGAACGGCACCGAGTTCGACCCGTCGCTGTACGGCATGACGACCGAGTACGACGAGAACGGCGAGTACAAGTTCCCCGAGGGCTTCGACCCCGAGACCAACCAGTGGCTCGAGGGCTACGAGGAGGCTCGCGACACCTGGGAGCGCGAGTACGCGCAGGCCCAGGCTCGCTGGGAGCAGCACAAGGAGCAGGTCGCCAAGGCCATCGAGGCCGAGGCGAACGTCGAGGAGACCGCTCCCGCCGCCGGCGGCAGCACCTTCTCGACCGAGAGCAACGGCGGCGGCGCCCTCGCCGACGACGAGGCCCTCGCGGCGCTTCGCGAGAAGCTCTCCGGCAACTGAGACCACCGCGTCTCGCGCTTCTGAGCGAAGGGGTCGGATCCTCCGGGATCCGGCCCCTTCGCCGTTCCCGCCCGACGCGGCTGGGTAGGCTGATCGGCGACGCGACGGAGGGAGCGCGCATGGCCTTCGCTCGATGGCGCGCGCCGGTGCGCGTGCGGATCCTCGCCGCGATCCTCGCCGTCGCCGCGGTCGGACTCCTCGCGGCGGGAGCCGCCGCCTTCCTCCTGCAGCAGGCGCGCGTGGTCGACGGCATCGACGAGGAGCTCCGGCAGGAGCTCACCAGCGTGACCGCCCGCGTCGACGGCGGCGCCGCCGCGTCCGCCCCGTCCTCCGAGACTCCTCCCGCCGACGCTCCCGCAGAGCCGGTCGGCTTCGCGGGAGCCGACGCGCTGGTCCAGGAGATCGTCCGCCTCATCCCGCCGCCGCTCGGAGGCGGGACGCTCGGCATGATCGACGGGCGCGCCGCCTACGTGCCAGGGGTCCCCACGACGATCGACCTGACCGACGCCGCCTTCGCCTCCGCCGTCGCCGAGACCGCCCGCACGAGCGGCGTCGTCATCGGCACCGCCGCGCTCGAGGGCCGTGAGGTCCGCTATCTCGCCGTGCCGCTCGCCGTCGAAGGGGATCAGGCAGAGGGGCTGTTCGTCTCGGCGATCGCCCTGGACGAGCGCCTCGCCGACCTGCGGTCGGTGTTCCTCGTCTACGCCTGGGTGGCGCTCGGCGTTCTCGTCGTGATGGCGCTCGTCGGGTGGATCGTCGCCGGGCGGCTGCTGCATCCCGTCCGCGAGCTGCGGGCGACAGCAGCGCGCATCACGGCGGGCGCGCTCGATGAGCGGATCCCCGTCACGGGGAACGACGACCTCTCCGAGCTCACTGAGACGATCAACGCGATGATCGCCCGCCTCGAGGATGCCTTCCTCGGACAGCGGCGCATCGTCAACGACGTGCGCCACGAGCTGGCGACCCCGGTCACGATCGTGCGCGGGCATCTCGAGCTCGTCGACCCTCGGGATCCAGAGGACGTCGTCCAGACGCGCGACCTCGCGATCGACGAGCTGGACCGCATGTCCGGTCTCATCGGCCAGATCTCGCACCTCGCGGAGGCCGAGCGCGCCGGAGCCCACCACCCGCGCGCGACGGATGCGGGAGAGCTGACGCGCGATGTCTTCGCGAAGGTGCGGGTCATCCCCGATCGCGACTGGCGGCTCGGCCCCGTCGCACGCGGGGACGCCGTGCTCGATGCGGAGCAGATCACGCAGGCGTGGGTGCAGCTCGCGGACAACGCGGCCAAGCACTCTCCGCCCGGCACGCGCATCGAGATCGGCAGCTCGCTCGACCGCGACGCCCTGCGCTGCTGGGTCGACGACGACGGCGCCGGAGTGCCAGACGAGGCCAGAGCGCGGATCTTCGAGCGCTTCGGCCGCGCGCAGGAGAGCCGCGGCACGGCGGGATCCGGCCTCGGACTCTCGATCGTGCAGGCGCTCGTCGGCGCGCACGGGGGACGCGTCGACCTCGACACGGCGACGGGGCGCGGAGCGCGCTTCACCATGGTCCTGCCGCGGCGAGCGGCGAGCGACGAGGAAAGGGAGGAACGATGAGCAGGATCCTCATCGTCGAGGACGAGGAGCGCATCGCGACCTTCGTCGACAAGGGGCTGCGCGCCGCCGGACACGCGACGGAGCGCGCGTCGCGCGGAGACGAGGCGCTCGAGCTCCTGCGGTCGATCGACGTCGACCTGGTGCTGCTCGACGTGGGTCTGCCGGGGATGGACGGCTTCGAGGTGCTCCGCGCGCTGCGGGGGAGCGGCAGCAGGGTTCCCGTCATCATGCTCACCGCGCACGGCTCGCTCGAGGACACGGTGCAGGGGCTCGACGGCGGGGCCGACGACTACATCCCGAAGCCGTTCCGCTTCGACGAGCTCCTCGCGCGCGTGCGCGTGCGGCTGCGGGACGCACCGCGGACCGCGGCGGATCCGTCGGAGCTCCGGCACGGATCCCTCTCGCTCGACGTGCGCTCGCGGCGGGCGGCCGTCGACGGCGTCGCCGTCGAGCTGTCGGCGCGCGAGTTCGCCCTCGCCGAGGAGTTCCTGCGCCATCCCGACCAGGTGCTCAGCCGCGAGCAGCTGCTGAGCCGCGTCTGGGGCTACGACTTCGATCCCGGATCCAACGTCGTCGACGTCTACGTGCGCTATCTGCGCGCCAAGCTCGGGGCGCAGCGGATCGAGACCGTGCGAGGGATGGGGTATCGGCTCGTGGGCTGATCCCGCCGGATGAGAGACCTCTCATCTGCGTCTCACGCTCCTCTTCTCCGCGCCGACGAGCGTGGAACGCGGACGGTCCCGACACGCACCCGCGGGGCCGCGGAAGAGGAGACTCCAGTGAGCATGAGAATCGTCCTGTTCTCGCACGATTCGGCGGGACTCGGGCACATCCGGCGCAACCTCGCGCTCGCCCACGCGCTGACGGCGGGGGCGTCCGAGCCCGTCACGGGCCTGCTCGTCGCCGGCCGTCCCGAGGCGACGAGGTTCCGCCCGCCCCGAGGGTGGGACTGGCTCGTGCTCCCCGGCGTCCGGCACGCGGCGAGCGGATACGCTCTCCGCGAGCTCGGGATCGGCCTCGATGAGGCGGCGGCGCTGCGCGGCGGCGCCTTCCGCGCCGCCGTCACGGCCTTCGCCCCGGACCTCGTCATCGTCGACCGCCACCCGCTCGGCGTCGCCAGGGAGCTGGAGGACGGCCTCCGCGCGCTGCGCGCGGAGCATCCGGAGTGCCGGATCGTCCTCGGACTGCGCGACGTGCTCGACGCCCCCGCTGCGGCGGCCGAGGAGTGGCGCGCCGTCGGCGGCGCCCGCACGATCCGCGCGCTCTTCGACGCGATCTGGGTGTACGGCGATCCGCGCGTCCACGATCTCGCGGCCTCGGGAGAGCTGCCCGCGGGGCTGCGGGACCTCGTCTCGCACACCGGCTACCTCGCCGCGGGGCGCGTCGACGGGCACGAGCACGCCGTCGAGGCCCCCTACGTGCTGACCACCGTCGGGGGAGGATCCGACGGCGCGGATCTCGCGGCGGCCGCGGCGGCCGCGCCCGTCCCCGCCGGGATGCGCCATCTCGTCGTCACCGGCCCGCAGATGAGCGCCGCGGATCGACGCCGCGTGCAGGACGCCGCAGGCGGCGGCGCCGAGGTCGTCCGGCGCGTGCCCGACGCGCTCCCTCTCATCCGGCACGCGAGCGCCGTCGTCTGCATGGGCGGGTACAACACCGTCTGCGAGGTGATGAGCACGGACACCCCCGCGCTCGTCGCGCCGCGCCGTCAGCGCCGCGCCGAGCAGGGCATCCGCGCTGGCGCCCTCGAACGGGCGGGCGCGATCGAGATCCTGTCGCCCTGGGACGTCTCCCCGGCGGCGATCGGCCGCTGGCTCTCGGCGAACGCCGGACGCTCCGTCTCGCGCGCCGCGGTCGCGCTCGACGGACTCGCCCGGATCCCCGACCTCGCCGCGGCGACGCGGCTCCGGAAGCCCGTGTCGCACGTCAGGGAGGGAGAGAGCGTTGCCGTCTGATGCCCTGACCGACCCCGTGGATGAGCCCCGCGGCGGCATCGGCTACGTCGTGAAGGTCTATCCCCGCTTCTCGGAGACGTTCATCGTCACCGAGCTGCTCGCTCGCGAGGCCGCGGGGGAACGCCTCACGGTGTTCGCCCTGCGCCCCTCGCAGGATCCGCGCTTCCACCCGGAGCTCGCGCGGGTAGCGGCTCCCGTCCGGTATCTTCCGCGTCCCTCTCGCCCCTCCGCGCTGTGGGAGGCGCTGCGCGAGGCGGAGCCCTGGGTGGGCGAGGGCATCGCCACGGCGCTTCCCGACCTGCTCGCGGCGGAGGTCGACGAGGCGATCGCGGCCGTCGCCCTCGCGCAGCACGCCCGGCGCGAGCGGCTCTCGCACCTGCACGCGCACTTCGCGACGTCGGCGGCGGTCGTCGCGCGCCTCGCGAGCCGGATCGCGGGGATCCCCTACTCGTTCACGGCCCACGCGAAGGACCTCTTCCACGAGTCCGTCGATCCCGAGCGGCTGCGCACGCTCATCTCCGACGCGGCGTACGCCGCGACGGTCAGCGCCTTCAACGTGCGCTTCCTCCGGGTCGTCGCGCCCGCCCACGCCGACCGCATCCGCCTCGTCCCGAACGCGATCGAGGTCGAGCGCTTCCCCTATCGCGCCCCGCGGCGCCCCGCCGACCGGACGCTGCGGATCGCCGCCGTGGGCCGCCTGGTGGAGAAGAAGGGGTTCCGCGTGCTCCTGGACGCGCTCGCCGCGCTCCGCGACGGGGGCGTCGACGCGCGGCTCACGCTCGCGGGAGACGGCGAGCTCGCCTCCGACCTGCGGAGGCAGACGGCCCGTCTCGGCCTGTCGGATCGCGTGCGGATGCCCGGGCCGCTGCCGCAGGACGAGGTGTCGGAGCTGCTGCGCGCCTCGGACGTGTTCGTCGCCCCCTGCATCATCGGATCCGACGGGAACGCCGACGGCCTCCCGACCGTGCTGCTCGAGGCGATGGCGACCGGAGTGCCCTGCGTCTCGACGTCCGTCACCGGAATCCCGGAGGTGGTCGTCGACGGCGACACCGGGATCGTCTGCCCTCCCGGGGACGCGCTCGCGCTGGCGAGCGCCCTCCGGCGGATCGCGGAGGGAGAGGCGGACGTCGCGGCGCTGTCGGCCGCGGCGAGGGAACTCGTCGAGAGGCGCCACGACGCGCGGGCTCAGGCTCGCGCCCACGCGGAGCTCACCGCGGGGATCCGCGTGGGGCGAGAGGAGGCGGCCTGATGCGCATCGCGTACGTGTGCGCCGATCCGGGGATCCCCGTCGACGGCGCGAAGGGGGCGTCGGTGCACGTGCAGCAGATCGTGCGGGCGCTCCGGCGGCGGGGAGACGAGGTGACGGTCTACGCCGTGCGGGCGGGAGCCGACCGGGTCGAGGGGGCGCCGGTCGTGGTCGTCCCCGTCGCGGGCGGCGAGCCTGCTGACCGCGAGCGGGGGGTCGCGCGGGCCGCAGCGGAGATCGCGCGTCGCGTCGCCGCTGACGGATGCGATCTCGTGTACGAGCGGCTCTCGCTCTTCTCGGACGTCTCGGCGCGGGTCGGCGCCCCGTCGGTCGTCGAGGTCAACGCGCCGCTCATCGACGAGCAGCGCGCCCACCGGACGCTCGTCGACGAGGCCGGGGCGGAGCGGGCCGCCCGACGCGTGCTCGAGGCGGCGTCCGTCGTCGCCTGCGTCTCGGATCCCGTCGCCCGCTGGGCCGCAGACCGGGGCGCCCCGCCCCTGCGGACCGTCGTCGCTCCGAACGGGGTGGATGTGCGGGCGTTCGCCCCGGCTGACATCGGAGACGGCCCGCTCGAGACGGTCTTCGTCGGATCGCTCAAGAGCTGGCACGGGGTGGAGACCGCGATCGACGCGATCCGGGGCCTCGACGGCGTCCGGCTGACGATCATCGGCGACGGGCCGGAGCGCGACGCGCTCCGACGCCGCGCCGAGGGGAGCGGCGCGGACGTCCGCTGGCGGGGTGCGATGCCCCATGCGCGGGTCCCGTCCGCCCTCCGCGGCATGCACGTGGGCCTCGCACCGTATCCGGAGACCGCAGACGACTACTTCTCGCCGCTCAAGGCCTTCGAGTACCTCGCGGCGGGGCTCGCCCTCGTCGGCTCCGCGACGGGCCAGCTTCCGACGCTCGTCGAGCACGGGCGCACGGGGCTCCTCGTGCCTCCCGGGGACGTCGGCGCGCTGCGCTCCGCGCTCGTCCGGCTCCGCGACGACCGCCCGCTCGCACGGCGCCTCGGGGCCGCCGCGCGCGAACAGGCCCTCCGCGAGCACGACTGGGATCGGGTGCTCGACCGCATCCTCGCCGAGCGGGAAGGAGCGGCCCGATGAGTCCCGCGGCTCCGAAGGACGGCATGATCCGCGGCGTGCGCCGCACCCTTCGGCTCGCCCGACCTCACCTGCGCGGACAGGGATGGCTCATGGCGGGCGGCCTCGTCGCCATGCTGGCGGAGGTGCTGCTGCGGGTCGCGGAGCCCTGGCCGCTGAAGATCGTCGTCGACGCCGTCACCGTGAGCCTCGGCGCGACCGAGGGAGCGGCGTCCGGTCAGCCGGGCGCGAGCATCGGCCTCCTCCTGTCGTGCGGGGTCCTGCTGCTCGGCGTGGTCGGGCTGCGCGCCGCCGCGCAGTACTGCTCCACGATCGCGTTCGCCCTCGTGGGCTCCCGCGTCGCGACGCGGCTGCGGTCACGGGTGTTCGCGCACCTCCAGTCGCTCGGTCAGCGGTACCACGCGCACGCACCGCACGGCGACAACGTGCAGCGGCTCGTGGGAGACGTCGGCCGGCTGCAGGAGGTCGCGGTGTCCGCGGGGCTTCCGCTGGTCGGCAACGTCATCACCCTCGTCGTGCTCGCCGGCGTCATGGTCGCGATGGATCCGCTCCTCGCGGTGGTCGTGGCCTGCGCCGGGTTCGTCTACGGGATCATGTCGCGCTCCAGCGGCCGACGGATCGTCGCCGTCTCCCGCCGGACGCGGCGCAGCGAGGGGCAGATCGCGAACGCGGCCGCGGAGACCTTCGGCGCGATCCGCGTCGTGCAGGCGTACGGCCTCGAGACGCTGCGCGGGCGCGTCTTCGAACGCAGCAACGAGCGCGCCCTCGGGCAGGGGGTCGCGTCCAGGCGCCTCGCGGCGGGGCTCGAACGGAGCACGGACGTGATCGTCGGCCTCGCCCTCGCCGTGGTGCTCGTCGTCGGCGGGTGGCGGGTCGTCGAGGGCGCCCTCACCCCCGGCGACCTCGTGATCTTCACGACCTACCTGAAGCTCGCGCTGCGTCCGCTGAAGGATCTGGCGAAGTTCACGGGCCGCATCGCGCGGGCGCTGGCGTCGGGCGAGCGCGTCGCGGAGGTGCTCGACGCGCGCCCGGAGATCGACGACCGCCCCGGGGCGCGCTCGCTCGTCGAGCTGACGGGCGGCGTGCGGGGCCGCGTCGTCCTCGACGCCGTCGACGTGGACGACGGTCGCGGGCATCCGCTGTTCCGCGGCCTGTCGCTCGCGATCGAGGAGGGGAGCACCGTGTGCGTCCTCGGTCCGTCCGGCGCGGGGAAGTCGACCCTCGCGGGCCTCGTCACGCGCATGGCGGATCCCGTGGCGGGCTCCGTCTCGATCGACGGCGTCGACGTGCGGGACGCGACCCTGGAGAGCCTCAGGGCGAGCGTCTCGGTCGTGCTCCAGGAGGCGGTGCTCTTCGCCGCGAGCGTGCGGGAGAACATCCGCTGCGGGCGGCTCGACGCGACCGACGCCGAGGTCGAGGAAGCCGCCCGTCGCGCTCTCGCGGACGACTTCGTCCGCGCTCTCCCGGAGGGCTACGACACCGAGCTCGGAGAGCGCGGCGCGACGCTCTCGGGCGGTCAGCGCCAGAGGATCGCGATCGCTCGCGCTCTCCTGCGGGACGCGCCGGTCGTCGTCCTCGACGAGGCGACGACCGGGCTGGACCCCGCGTCGAAGGAGCGGGTGTCGTCGTCCGTCGCGGCGCTCACCGCCGGTCGGACGACGATCGCCATCACCCACGATCCGGCCGCGATCCGCGCCGCCGACCGGGTTGTCTGGCTCGAGGGCGGCCGCATCGTCGAGGACGGAGCCCCCGGCGAGCTGCTCTCCCGCGACGACTCGCGCCTCGCGGGGTGGCTCCGCAGCGCCGCGCCCGAGCTCTCAGGGAGCGCCGCATGAGCGCCGTCTCAGGCCTCGCCGAGACCCAGGAGATCGTCCGTCGCGAACCGCTGCTGCCCGATCTCGCGCTCCTCCTCGACGCGGAGGCGCTGTCGGACGCGCTCGGCTCTCCCGTGCGCATCGAGCGGCTGCGCTACAAGCCGGGCTCCTCGACCGTCGTCTCCCTGCGCGACCGAGCGGGCCGCGCCTTCTGGGCGGCGGCGCACGCCGATCCGGCGAAGATCGCCAAGCACGCGCGCCGCGCCGCGCGGCTCGGCGCGTCCGCGACGCCGATCGGGCACGCCGCGCTGAGCGCTCCCGCCGTCGCCGACCGCGCGCTCGCGCGGGGCATCGAGGAGGCCGCTCTCGCATCGTCGTCCGGCGAGGTGCTGCGCTACAACCCGTTCCGGCGGCTCGTCGTGCGGAGCGGGGGACATGTGGTCAAAGCGTCAGCGCGGGAGCAGGACGTCCGCGTGCCGGAGCGTCTCGCCGCGCGAGGGATCCCGGTGCTCGTGCCGCGCCGCCTCGGCGCGCGCGCGACGACGACAACCTGGTGGGGCGAGGGCGACCTCGCGTCCGTCCCGTCGCCGACCGCGGCGCGCGCGGCGGGACGCGCGCTCGCGGCGCTCCACCGCGTCCCGGTCGACGACCCTCCCCTCGCCGCGCCCTCGCGGAGCGAGGTCGTCGCCGGGGCGATGGACGCGATCCGGGCGATCCTCCCGGACGCGGCGGAGAGCGCGGGAGACGTCGCGGCCGAGGCGGGGTGCGCGGCCTCCTCGCGCCACGCGGGACTCGTGCACGGCGACCTCTCGCCCGACCAGGTGCTCGTCCGCGCCGGAGTGATCCGGATCATCGACCTCGATCGCGCCTCGCGGGGAGAGCCCGAGCGAGATCTCGGGGCGTTCCTCGCCGCGGGCGGCGATGAGGCGCTCGTCGACGGCTATCGCGAGGCGGGCGGCGCGCCGGATGCCGACGCGATCCGCGCCTGGCGGGCGATCGCGCATCTGCAGCGCGCCGTCGAGCCGTTCCGCACGGCCCTGCCTGGCTGGCCGCAGGCCGTGCGCGCGGAGATCGCCGCGGCGAGGGAGGTGCTCGGATGATCCCCGAGGCGCCCGCGGTCGTCGTCATCGGCGGCGCCGCCTGGATGATCGCGCGGGTCTGGCCCGGAGACCCCGCTCCCTTCGAGGCGCGTCGGGGAGGGGAGATCCGAGGCGGCCTCCTGCGGGCCGACGGGACGGCCGAGATGCTCGCCCCCGGGGAGGACCCCGCCCTGCCCGCTCTCGGGGCGCTCGCGCGGCGCGGGACCATCGTGTCGCATCGGCCCGGACGCCGCGCGGTCGTGCGGCTCGCCGAGGGGAAGGGGTACGCGAAGGCCCTGCGCCGCGGTCGCGGCGAGGCGGCGGCGGACGCCCACGAACGCGGGGCGGATGCCTTCTCCGGCGGCTTCGCCGTGCCCCGTCTGCTCGCGCGCGGCGCCGACGCGATCGAGATCGAGGCGATCCCCGGGCGCACGCTGCACGAGCTCGGCGGGGACCGCGATCTCTCGGAGGAGCAGTGGCGTGCGGCATGGCGGGCCTGGAGAGAGGCGTGGGTCTCGAGCGTCGCCGACGCGGACGCCTCCGCGCTGCCGCCCCATGACGCGCAGGACGAGGCGCGGATCCTGAGCGAGTGGGCGGAGCGAGCGGCGGAGCGCGCGCGGGACGACCGCGAGGCCGATCTGCTGCGCACCGCGGCGGGGCGGCTGGCGGGACGCGTGGTCGCCGGCGCCGGACCCGCGCGAGCGGCCGCCCACCGGGATCTGCACGACAAGCAGCTGCTGTGGGATCCGGAGCACGGGATCGGCGTCATCGACCTCGACACGTGCGCGCGGGCCGACCCGGCGCTCGACCTCGGCAATCTCCTCGCGCACGTCGAGTTCGCGGTCGTGCAGGGGGCGTGGCCGCGTCGTCGTGCGCGGCTCGCGCGAGGAGAGATCGCGTCGGCCGCGAGAGCACTCGACGTCGGCCCGGAGCGGCTGGACGCGTGGCGACGGGCGGCGCGGTTCCGCATCGCGAGCGTGCATCTCCTCCGCCCGCCCGGGCGGGACGCGGCGCGACGGGATCTCCTGCGCCTCTGCCTCGAGGAGACCGGCGATGCATGACAGGCTGAGGAGCGCGACCCCGCGCGGACGAGAGGACCGGACATGACAAAAAACGGCCTGGTGCTGGGCATCGGCATCGCCGCGAGCGCCGCCGCGATCGTGCTCGGGGCGATCGGCATCGCCTCCGCGCTGGCCCCGGACGAGGAGCCGACGGTCGTCCGGGAGGCGCCGCTCATCGCGCCGTCCGAGACGCCCTCGCCGACGCCCTCGGAGAGCCCCTCGGCGACGCCGTCTCCCTCCCCGTCCCCGTCTCCGAGCACGGATCCCGAGCCCGCCCCTGGCTCTGCGGACTCCGGAGAGGCCGGCACGGGGACGGGCGACGCGCCGCAGCCCGTCGCGCCCCCTCCGCCCGTCGACCTCGATGACGACGACGATGACGACGACGATGACGATGATGATGACATCGACGACGATCTCGACGACGACGATGATGACGATCTCGACGACGAGGACGACGACTGATCCGACGCCGGACCGGGTGTGGATAACTTCAGCGAGGGATCCCAGAAGCCTCTAGCGTGCTGAGCATGGCACGTCGACTCCTCGCCTCCTCCGCTCTCCTCGCGAGCCTCGTCCTCGTCTCCTGCGCGGCGGAGGAGCCCGAGCCGACCTGGACGGAGGAGCGGGCGTACGCCGAGGCCGAGGAGGTGTATCGGGCGTTCCACGAGGCGTCGATGGAGCGGTATGCGGGCGGGGACGACGAGAGCTATCTGCAGTACCTGACGCCGGAGATGCAGGATGGCGAGAGGGACGGGCAAGAATGGCTCGACGAGAATGGCCTGGTGATGGGCGGTCGAACCGAGATCCTGGCATTCGAACCGATTAGCTATAGCGAGACGGGTGAGAGCATCGCCGTCTCAGCGGAAGTTTGCATTGACGGTAGCGGGCTATTCGTTGAAGATGCGCAAGGTGAGGTCGTCACGCCCCGCGAGGATAGCCCTCGCTATCAGGTGGTCGTCGATTTCACCTCGATCAACTCAGAACTCCTGATCTCGGAGCTTTCTGAGGAAGAAGGAAGGTCGTGTTGATATCTGTCCTGCTATTTGCTGGAGGCCTTCTCGGCGCTGGCGCGGAAGTAGCGGACGCGACGGAGGGTTTTTCGTCATCCTGTAACACCATCGCTATCGATCTGGGCATCTGCACCGAGAACCCCGGCGACGAGGTCATCATCGGCGGCGAGATCCCCGTCCCCGGCCCCTCCGCGCCGGCCCCGGATCCCGCTCCGCCGGCGCCTGGCGGTCCGCCGGTCGTCCCCGTCCCGGGCCCTGCGCTCCCGGGCGGCCCGGGAGAGCGGGCGCCGGACGAGAGATCTCCCGGCGACACGGGCGGGGGAGGGCGGCAGTGCCTCGACCCCGACGGCGTGCCCCTCGGCATCGTGTGCGGCGAGCTGCCCCCGGACGAGCCGGGCCCGGCGGAGGAGCCTCCGCCGGGGGAGGATCCGGTGCCCGAGATCCCGCCGATCCGGGTGAGCGACGTCGCCTCCTTCGCCCCTCAGCCGGTCGGCCCCGTCATCGAGCCCCACGGCATCGGCGTGCGCGGCGCGCCCATGAACGTCGCGATCTCCGCGCCCGTGCACACCGTCGGCGGCACCCTGTTCGATCTGCCCGTGAGCGTCACCTTCACGCCGGCGAGCTACGCGATCGACTACGGCGACGGATCCGCGCAGACCGTGTCCGGCGGCGTCGGCACCTGGGAGGAGCTCGGCCAGGAGCAGCTCACGGCCACGCCGACCAGCCACGCCTACGCGGAGCGGGGCGCCTACGTCGTCACCGTCTCGGTGTCCTACTCCGCCGTCGTCGACTTCGGGCGGTGGGGAGCGCACCCCGTCCAGGGCCTCGTCACGCCGGCCGCTCACACGACCGAGGTGGAGGTCTACGAGATCCGCACGGGGCTCGTCGACAGCACGTGCCTCGAGGACCCGACCGGGCCCGGCTGCGCCGCGGTCGGGTGAGGCCGGCAGGGTCGGCGAGAGCGGGCGGCGCGACCGATACGCTGAGGCCATGCCCCTCATCGCAGTCACCGGCGGGATCGCGTCGGGCAAGTCCACGATCTCCCGGCGGCTCGCGGAGCACGGGGCGGTCGTCGTCGACGCCGACCGCGTCGTCCGCGACCTGCAGCAGCCGGGCGAGCCGGTGCTCGCCGCGATCGTCGAGGCGTTCGGCGACGACGTGCTCGCCGAGGACGGGTCCCTCGACCGGGCCGCCCTCGGCGCCCTCGTGTTCTCCGACCCCGACCGCCTCGCGGCTCTCAACGCGATCGTGCACCCCGCCGTGCGCGCCGAGACCGCCCGCCGCTTCCGCGCCGCGCTCGACGCGGATCCCGACGCGGTCGTCGTGTACGACGTGCCGCTGCTCGCCGAGGCGCGAGGGACGGGGGAGTGGGATCACGTCGTCGTCGCCCACGCGCCCGCAGAGACCCGCGTCGCCCGCATGGTCTCCGAGCGGGGCATGAGCGCGGAGGACGCGCGCGCCCGGATCGCGAACCAGGCGTCGGACGACGAGCGCCGCGCCCTCGCCGACACCGTCGTCGACACGTCCGGGACGATCGACGAGACGCTCGCGCAGGCCGACGCGCTCTGGAGGAGGCTCCGCCCCGCCGGAAGCTGAGAGGATCCGTCCGTCCGGTTCCGATGTCGGAGGGCGGGAATAGCCTGGGAGCATGCAGACGACGCGCAGCGTGCGACCCTTCGAAGTGGTCAGCGAGTACCAGCCCTCCGGCGATCAGCCGAAGGCGATCCGAGAGCTCGCGGCCCGCATCAACGCCGGCGAGACCGACGTCGTCCTGCTGGGCGCGACCGGAACGGGGAAGTCCGCGACCACCGCCTGGCTCATCGAGCAGATCCAGCGGCCCACGCTCGTCCTCGCGCACAACAAGACCCTCGCGGCGCAGCTCGCGAACGAGTTCCGCGACCTCATGCCGCACAACGCCGTCGAGTACTTCGTCTCCTACTACGACTACTACCAGCCAGAGGCGTATGTGCCGCAGACCGATACGTTCATCGAGAAGGACAGCTCGATCAACGCCGAGGTCGAGCGGCTCCGGCACTCCACGACGAACTCCCTGCTGAGCCGCCGCGACGTGATCGTCGTCAGCACCGTCTCCTGCATCTACGGACTCGGCTCGCCCGAGGAGTACCTGCGGTCCCTCGTCGCGCTGCAGGTCGGCGAGCGCTACGACCGCGACGCGCTCATCCGGCAGTTCATCTCGATGCAGTACAACCGCAACGACGTCGACTTCTCGCGCGGCAACTTCCGCGTGCGGGGCGACACGATCGAGATCATCCCGGTGTACGAGGAGCACGCGATCCGCATCGAGCTCTTCGGCGACGAGATCGAGGCGATCCAGAAGCTCCACCCGCTCACGGGCGAAGTCATCGAGAAGATGGACGCCGTGGCCGTGTTCCCCGCGACGCACTACGCCGCGGGCACCGACACGGTCGCCCGCGCGATCACGACCATCGAGACCGAGCTCGCCGCGCGCCTCGCCGAGCTCGAGAAGCAGGGCAAGCTCCTCGAGGCCCAGCGCCTCAAGATGCGCACCACCTTCGACCTCGAGATGCTCCAGCAGATCGGCTTCTGCTCGGGCATCGAGAACTACTCGCGGCACCTCGACGGGCGCGAGGCGGGCGAGCCCCCGCACACGCTGCTCGACTTCTTCCCCGACGACTTCGTGATCGTCATCGACGAGTCCCACGTCACGGTCCCGCAGATCGGCGCCATGTATGAGGGAGACGCGTCGCGCAAGCGCACCCTCGTCGACCACGGCTTCCGCCTGCCGAGCGCGCTCGACAACCGCCCCCTCCGGTGGGACGAGTTCAAGGAGCGCATCGGCCAGGCCGTCTACCTGTCCGCGACGCCGGGCAAGTACGAGATGGGCATCGCCGACGGTGTCGTCGAGCAGATCATCCGCCCGACGGGCCTCGTCGACCCCGAGGTGATCGTGAAGCCCTCCGAGGGCCAGATCGACGACCTGCTCGAGGAGATCCGCCTCCGCGTCGACCGCGACGAGCGCGTGCTCGTCACGACCCTCACGAAGAAGATGGCCGAGGAGCTCACCGACTTCCTCGACGAGCACGGCGTGCGGGTGCGCTACCTGCACAGCGACGTCGACACGCTTCGCCGCGTGGAGCTGCTCACCGAGCTCCGCCAGGGCGTGTACGACGTGCTCGTCGGCATCAACCTGCTGCGCGAGGGCCTCGACCTGCCCGAGGTGTCGCTCGTCGCGATCCTCGACGCCGACAAGGAGGGCTTCCTCCGCAGCGAGACCTCGCTCATCCAGACCATCGGCCGCGCGGCGCGCAACGTCGCCGGCCAGGTGCACATGTACGCCGACCGCATCACCGACTCGATGCGGAGGGCGCTCGACGAGACCGATCGTCGTCGCGAGATCCAGATCGCCTACAACCGCGAGCACGGCATCGACCCGCAGCCCCTGCGCAAGAAGATCGCCGACATCACCGACAGCCTCGCGCGCGAGGAGGCCGACACGGCCGAGCTGCTCGGCAAGCGCAAGAAGGATCCCCGCGTCAAGGACGGCGGTCGCGGTCGCGCGGCGACTCCCGTCCGGAAGCGCGAGGGGATCGCCGCGGAGGGCGCCGAGCAGCTCGAGCAGTCGATCGCCGATCTCTCGCAGCAGATGCTGCAGGCGGCCGAGGAGCTCAAGTTCGAGCTCGCGGCCCGGCTGCGCGACGAGGTGCAGGACCTCAAGTACGAGCTGCGGCAGATGGAGAAGGCCGGCCACGCCTGATCCGCCCTGAGCACCCCGAGAAGGCCGGCGTCCGCCGGGAGGGGCGAGGAAGCTGAGAATCCATTCGAACATGCGTCCGAATGTCCGAGGTCGGACGTAGGATCGACGACGTGCCGATCATCCCCGTAGACACCACCCAGAAGATCACCGTGCGCGGTGCCCGCGTGCACAATCTCAAGAACGTCGACCTCGAGATCCCGCGCGAGAAGATGATCGTGTTCACGGGTCTGTCGGGATCGGGGAAGTCGAGCCTCGCGTTCGACACCATCTTCGCCGAGGGCCAGCGACGCTACGTCGAGTCGCTCAGCGCCTACGCGCGGCAGTTCCTGGGCCAGGTCGACCGCCCCGACGTCGACGCCATCGAGGGGCTCAGCCCCGCGGTCTCGATCGACCAGAAGTCGACCAACCGCAACCCGCGCTCGACCGTCGGCACGATCACCGAGATCTACGACTACATGCGCCTCCTCTGGGCGCGCATCGGCATCCCGCACTGCCCGGTCTGCGACGCCACGATCCAGCGCCAGACGGTGCAGCAGATCGCCGACCAGCTCGTCGCGCTGCCCGACGGCACCCGCTACCAGGTCGTCGCTCCCGTCGTCAGCCAGAAGAAGGGCGAGTTCGTCGACCTGTTCGCCGAGCTGGGGTCGAAGGGATTCTCCCGCGCGATCGTCGACGGCGAGCTCATCCAGCTGTCCGAGCCCCCGAAGCTCAGGAAGTCGTACAAGCACGACATCGCGGTCGTCGTCGACCGCCTCGTGGCCCGCGGCGAGAGCATGGTCTCGCGCGTCACCGACTCCGTCGAGACGGCCCTCGGCCTCACCGACGGCGTCGTCGACGTCAACTTCGTCGACGAGGACGGCGACGACGCCTGGCAGTCGTTCAGCGAGAAGCTCGCGTGCCCCAACGGGCACGCCCTGCAGCTCACCGAGATCGAGCCGCGCACGTTCTCGTTCAACGCGCCCTTCGGCGCGTGCCCGGTCTGCTCGGGGCTCGGCACGAAGATGTCGGTCGACGTCGACCTCATGCTCGGCGATGACGAGCTGTCCATCGCCGAGGGCGTCATCGTCCCCTGGACGACGCAGGGCAAGGGGCTGTTCCAGTACTACGAGCGCCTCCTCGAGGGGCTCGCCGACGACCTCTCCTTCTCCCTGCACACGCCCTGGCGCGCGCTTCCCGAGTCGGTCCGCGAGGCGGTGCTCTACGGGCAGGACTACAAGGTCAACGTCCAGTACAAGAACCGCTGGGGCCGCGAGGTGCGCTACGCCAGCGGCTTCGAGGGCGTCGTCCCGTACATCGAGCGCCAGTACGCGCAGGCCGAGAGCGACACGCAGCGGGCGCGCTGGGCCGAGTACCTGCGCGAGATCCCCTGCTCCGTCTGCCAGGGCGCGCGCCTCAAGCCCGAGGTGCTCGCGGTCAAGGTCGCGGGGCGATCCATCGCCGCGGCGGCCGACCTCAGCCTCGACGACACGATGGAGCTCGTGAACTCGATCGAGCTCACCGACCGCGAGGCGATGATCGCCGCGCAGGTGCTGCGCGAGATCCGGGTGCGCCTCGAGTTCCTCCTGCGCGTGGGCCTCAACTACCTCACGCTCAGCCGTTCGGCGGGGTCCCTCTCGGGCGGCGAGGCGCAGCGCATCCGGCTCGCCACGCAGATCGGCACGGGGCTGACGGGAGTGCTCTACGTGCTCGACGAGCCCTCGATCGGCCTGCACCAGCGCGACAACCGCCGGCTCATCGGCACCCTCGAAGCCCTCCGCGACCTCGGCAACACGCTCGTGGTCGTCGAGCACGACGAGGAGACGATCGAGTCGAGCGACTGGGTCGTCGACATCGGGCCCCGCGCGGGCGAGGGCGGGGGAGAGGTCATCCACTCCGGCCCGTACGAGCAGCTGGCGGGCGACGAGCGCTCGCTCACCGGCGACTACCTCGCCGGGCGCCGCCGCATCGAGGTCCCGGCGAAGCGCAGGAAGATCGACCGCAAGCGCATGATCGCGGTGCAGGGCGCGCGGGAGAACAACCTCCGCGGCGTCGACGCCTCGTTCCCCCTCGGCGTCTTCACGGCCGTGACGGGCGTGAGCGGATCCGGCAAGTCGACCCTCGTGAACGACATCCTCTACGAGGTCCTCGCGCAGAAGCTCAACGGCGCGCGCACGGTGCCGGGCAAGCACAAGCGGGTGACGGGCCTCGAGCACCTCGACAAGGTCATCCACGTCGACCAGGCGCCCATCGGCCGCACGCCGCGATCCAACCCGGCCACCTACACGGGCGTCTTCGACCGCATCCGCGCCCTGTTCGCGGAGACCCCGGAGGCGAAGGTGCGCGGCTACCAGGCCGGCCGTTTCAGCTTCAACGTCAAGGGCGGCCGCTGCGAGGCGTGCTCGGGAGACGGCACCCTCAAGATCGAGATGAACTTCCTGCCCGACGTGTACGTCGACTGCGAGGTCTGCGAGGGCAAGCGCTACAACCGCGACACCCTGCAGGTGCACTACAAGGGCAAGAACATCGCCGAGGTGCTCGAGATGTCGATCGCGGAGGCCGCGGAGTTCTTCGAGCCCATCCAGGCGATCCACCGCTACATGAAGACGCTCGTCGACGTCGGCCTCGGGTACGTGCGGCTCGGTCAGGCCGCGACCACGCTCTCCGGCGGAGAGGCCCAGCGCGTCAAGCTCGCGACCGAGCTGCAGAAGCGCAGCCGCGGACGCAGCGTGTACGTGCTCGACGAGCCGACGACGGGCCTCCACTTCGAAGACGTGCGCAAGCTCCTCGAGGTGCTGAACGGCCTCGTCGAGAAGGGCAACACCGTCATCGTCATCGAGCACAACCTCGACGTGATCAAGTCGGCCGACTGGATCGTCGACCTCGGGCCCGAGGGCGGGTCAGGCGGCGGCACCATCGTCGCCACCGGCACGCCCGAGCAGGTCGCGAAGGTCGAGGAGAGCCACACCGGGCAGTTCCTCGCCGAGACGCTCGGCCTCACCGCCCGCCGCAGCGCCGCGAAGGCGCAGACCTCCTCCCGCTAGCCGATGGCCGATCAGCTTCCCTACAAGCCGGCGCCGGGGGAGATCCCCACGAATCCGGGCGTGTACCGGTTCCGCGGGCCCGATGGCCGGGTGCTGTACGTGGGCAAGGCGAAGAACCTCCGCCAGAGGCTCTCGAACTACTTCGCCCCGCTGCGCACCCTGCACGAGCGCACTCGGCGCATGGTCACGACCGCCACGAGCGTCGAGTGGACGGTCGTGCCGACCGATGTCGACTCGCTGCAGCTCGAATACCAGTGGATCAAGGAGTTCGACCCGCCGTTCAACGTCAAGTACCGCGACGACAAGTCGTACCCGTTCCTCGCCATCACCCTCGCCGACGAGGCGCCCCGCGTCATGGTCACCCGCAACAGGAGGATCCGCGGAGCGAAGTACTTCGGGCCCTACCCGAAGGTGTGGGCGGTGCGCGACACGATCGACCTGATGCTCAAGATCTTCCCGATCCGCACGTGCAGCGACTCGTCGTACAAGAAGGCGATGGAGACGGGGAAGGCGTGCTTCCCCGGGCAGATCGGCCGCTGCGGCGGACCGTGCTCGCAGAAGGTGACGGTCGAGGAGCATCGCGCGATCGTCGACGACTTCGTCGCGTTCATGCAGGGCGGAGACGAGCGGGTGACCCGCGAGCTCACCGCGCGCATGAGGGAAGCCGCCGCCGCGATGGACTACGAGCAGGCGGCCGTCTACCGCGACCAGCTCGAGTCGGTCGACGCGGTGCTCAGCAAGAGCGCGCTGGTGCTGCCCGAGAAGGCCGACGCCGACCTGATCGGCATCGCCGAGGACGAGCTGGCCGCCGCCGTGCACCTGTTCGTCATCCGCGGCGGGCGGGTGCGGGGCGTGCACTCGACGACGCTCGACAAGGAGCTCGACATCTCGGGGGGAGAGCTCGTCGAGCAGATCCTGCAGCGCACCTACGGCGAGGCGGAGGGGAGCGACGTGCCGCGTCGCGTGCTCGTGCCGACGCTGCCGTCCGCGCACGCCGAGCTCGAGCAGCTCCTGGGGGGCAAGCGCGGATCGCGCGTCGAGATCCAGGTCGCGCAGAGAGGGCAGCGCGCCGAGCTCATGCGCAACGCGACCCTCAACGCGCAGCAGGCGCTCATGAGGCACAAGACCCGCCGGTCGAGCGACTACACGGCCCGCTCGCAGGCCCTCGCCGACCTGCAGGAGGCGCTGGGCATGAGCGAGGCGCCGCTGCGCATCGAGTGCTACGACATCTCGCACCTGCAGGGCACGAACGTCGTCGCCTCGATGGTCGTCTTCGAGGACGGGCTGCCGCGGAAGGATCAGTACCGCACGTTCTCGATCGCGCACACCACCGACGACACCGACAGCATGCACCAGGTGCTCACCCGGCGGCTCGCCCACCTCGACGATCCGGGGGAGGAGCCGGTCGACGAGGCCGAGCTCGCGACGCGCGACGAGGAGGGCGTCGTCACCGAGGCCTCGCGGCGTCGGCGCTTCGCCTATCCGCCGCAGCTGCTGCTCGTCGACGGCGGCCAGCCGCAGGTCGCGGCGGCGGCGCGCGCGCTGCGCGAGTCCGGCCACACGGAGATCGCGCTGGCCGGCATCGCGAAGCGCCTCGAGGAGCTCTGGCTCCCCGACGACGACTTCCCGGTGATCCTGCCGCGCACCTCCGAGGCGCTCTACCTCGTCCAGCGTCTGCGCGACGAGGCGCACCGGTTCGCGATCACCCACCAGCGGAAGAAGCGGAAGCGCGACATCCGCACGGTTCTCAGCGAGGTGCCGGGGCTGGGGGAGGCGCGCATCAAGGCGCTCCTGAAGCACTTCGGATCCGTCGCCGCGCTGCGGGAGTCGACGGTCGAGCAGATCGAGGAGCTGCCGGGATTCGGGCGGGTGCTCGCCGAGAGCGTCCACCGCCACCTGACCCGATAGTGTGATGACGTGGCTGAGGAGCGCGGAGAGGTCCTGATCATCACCGGCATGTCCGGGGCGGGCCGCACGACCGTCGGCAACGCGCTCGAGGACCACGGCTGGTATGTGGTCGACAACCTCCCACCCGCCATGCTGCGCCCGCTCCTCGAGCTCGCCGGGCGCATCGATGGACAGCTGCCGCGGGTCGCGGCGATCGTCGACGTGCGCGGCGGCGATCGGCTGTCGGAGCTGCCCGCGACGGCCCAGCAGCTGCGCGACGCGAACAACCTCCGCATCGTCTTCCTCGACGCGAGCGACGAGGTCCTCGTCCGACGGTACGAGCAGGTGCGCCGGCCCCACCCCCTGCAGGGCGACGGCACCCTCCTCGACGGGATCCGCGAGGAGCGCCGCCAGCTCGCCGCGATCCGCGAGGAAGCCGACGTCACGATCGACACCTCGACCCTCAACATCCACCAGCTCGCCAGCCGCACGGCAGACCTCTTCGAGGACGACGACGCCCCGCGGCACCGCATGACGATCCTGAGCTTCGGCTTCAAGTACGGGCTGCCCGCCGACGCCGACCTCGTCGGCGACATGCGCTTCCTCCCGAACCCCTTCTGGAACGACGACCTGCGCCACCTCACGGGCGAGGACGAGGCGGTCAGCAACTACGTGCTGGCCCAGCCGGGCGCGGCGGAGTTCCTCGACGCGTACGTCGAGGCGCTGCGGCCCGTGATCGAGGGATACCAGCGCGAGAACAAGACGCACTCGACCGTCGCGATCGGCTGCACGGGCGGGAAGCACCGCTCGGTCGCGATGTCGCTCGCGCTCGGCGCCCTCCTGCAGACGATCCCCGGCCTGCAGGTGCGGGTGCGCCACCGCGACCTCGGGCGCGAGTGACGCGTCCCTAACACGGCCTCCCCTCTCCGGCGAAACCCGGCCGCTGTGAGTTCCACCCCGGACGCGGGAGAGGGCACGCGATAAGCTGTTGCCCCGCTCCCGCAAGGGGGCGATACGTCTTTCGAGTGAGGAGATCCGTGGCTCTGACTGCCGATGTGAAGGCCGAGCTGATCGCCGTCCGGGACCCGCGCCCGACGGTGCGCGTGGCCGAGACGACCGCCCTTCTGCGCTTCGCGGGCGGCCTGCACTCGATCGCCGGACGCGTCGCCGTGGAGGCCGAGGTCGACGACCGCCGGCTCGCGCTGCGGACCGCCCGCGACATCGCCGAGATCTACGGGGTGCGCCCCGAGCTCGCCCACATCCAGGCGTCCGGCGCTCGCGAGGGCGAGCGCTTCGCCGTGCGCGTCGTCAACGGGGGCGAGACCCTCGCCAGGCAGACCGGCCTCCTCGACATGCGCCGCCGTCCCGTGCGCGGCCTGCCGAACCGCCTCACGACGGGCAACCGCGACGACCTCGCGGCCGTCTGGCGCGGCGCATTCCTCGCGACCGGATCGCTGTCGGAGCCGGGACGATCGGCGTCGCTCGAGGTGTCCTGCCCGTCGGGCGAGGCCGGCATGGCTCTCGTCGGCGCCGCGGGCCGCATCGGCATCTCCGCGAAGTCGCGCGAGGTGCGAGGCGTGCCCCGCGTCGTCATCCGCGACGCCGAGGACATCCGCGCGATGCTCGTCGCGATGGGCGCCGAGAAGGCCGCGGGCGAGTGGGACCAGATGCGTCAGCGCCGCGAGGTGCGCGCGGGCGTCAACCGCCTCGTCAACTTCGACGACGCCAACCTCCGACGCTCCGCCCAGGCGGCGGTCGCCGCGTGCGCTCGGGTCGAGCGCGCGCTCGAGATCCTCGGCGAGGACGTGCCCGACCACCTCAAGGAAGCCGGACAGCTGCGCCTCGCGCACCGCGACGCGAGCCTCGACGAGCTCGGACACCACGCGGACCCCCCGCTGACGAAGGACGCCGTCGCCGGGCGGATCCGCCGTCTGCTGGCCATGGCGGACAAGCGCGCCGTCGCCGAGGGCGTGCCCGGCACCGAATCGGCGGTGCCCGCCGCGAGCGAGAGCGTCTGACGCGCCCGGGAAGACCCCGCACGGATCCGTCCGCTGCGGGGTCTTCCCGCGTTCTGCGCGCTCGCGCGAGCGGACGCGAGATGCAACAATCGGGTTCCGCGGCGCGCACGCGTCACTAGGATGAGGAATGTCCCCTCGGCGCGCGTTCTGCGCGTCGAGAATCCCCTGAGGAAAGAGAAGGCGACCGATGGCTCAGTACACGCTTCCTGAACTCACCTACGACTACGCGGCTCTCGAGCCGCACATCAGCGCGCAGATCATGGAGCTTCACCACTCGAAGCACCACGCTACGTACGTCGCAGGCGCCAACACCGCGCTCGAGAAGATGGCGGAGGCCCGCGAGAAGGGCGACTTCGCGAACATCAACAAGCTCGAGAAGGACCTCGCGTTCAACCTGGGCGGTCACACCAACCACTCGATCTTCTGGACGAACCTGACCCCCGAGGGCCAGGAGCGCCCGGAGGGCGAGATCGCCGCGGCCATCGACGACCACTTCGGGTCGTTCGAGGGCTTCCAGGGCCAGTTCACCGCCGCCGCGCTGGGCATCCAGGGCTCCGGCTGGGCCGGCGTGTTCTGGGACTCGATCGGCGAGAACCTGGTCATCCAGCAGTTCTTCGACCAGCAGTCGCAGTTCGCCGCCGGCACCGTCCCCGTGCTCCTCCTCGACATGTGGGAGCACGCGTTCTATCTCGACTACAAGAACGTCAAGGGCGACTACGTCAAGGCGTTCTGGAACATCGTGAACTGGGACAACGTGAAGGAGCGCTTCGACACGGCCCGGGAGAAGACCTCCGGGCTCCTCGTCGCGAAGTGACCTCCGGACGAGGCGCGGGAGTGCGGATCCCGCGCCTCGTCCCCTTTCCCCACGCTTTCATCTGAAAACCGCCCCTCCCGGGGCACCTACACGAGGAGACACACAGTGTCCGCACGGATCGGTATCAACGGCTTCGGCCGCATCGGACGCAACTTCATTCGCTCGGCCATCCAGCAGGGAGCCGACTTCGAGGTCGTGGCGGTGAACGACCTCACCGACAACAAGACGCTCGCGCACCTGCTGAAGTACGACTCGATCCTCGGCCGCCTCGAGCAGGAGGTCACGTACGACGACGAGGCGATCTACGTCGACGGCAAGAAGATCATCGCGCTCGAGGAGCGCGACCCCGCGAAGCTCCCCTGGGGCGAGCTGGGCGTCGACATCGTCATCGAGTCGACCGGGCGCTTCACGCACTCCGACAAGGCGAAGGCCCACCTCGAGGCCGGCGCGAAGAAGGTCATCATCTCGGCGCCCGCGAAGGGCGACGTCGCGACCTTCGTCCTCGGCGTGAACGACGACCAGTACGACGCCGAGACGCAGCACATCATCTCGAACGCGTCGTGCACCACGAACTGCCTCGCGCCGCTCGCCAAGGTCTTCAACGACGAGTTCGGCATCGAGCGCGGCCTCATGACGACGGTCCACGCCTACACGGCCGACCAGAACCTGCAGGACGGCCCCCACAGCGACCTCCGTCGCGCCCGCGGCGCCGCGCAGTCGATCATCCCGACCTCGACGGGCGCCGCCGCGGCCATCGGCCTCGTGCTCCCCGAGCTCAAGGGCAAGCTCGACGGCTTCGCGCTCCGCGTGCCCGTCCCCACCGGCTCGATCACCGACCTCACCCTCGAGGCCGGCAGCGACGTGACGGTCGACGAGATCAAGGCCGCCTACAAGAAGGCCGCCTCGGAGGGCCCGCTCAAGGGCATCCTCAAGTACACCGAGGACGAGATCGTCTCGGCCGACATCGTGACCGACCCGCACTCGTCGATCTTCGACGCGGGCCTCATCCGCGTGATCGGCCGCACCGTGAAGATCTCCTCCTGGTACGACAACGAGTGGGGCTACTCGTCGCGTCTCGTGAACCTCGCGCAGCTCGTCGCCGGCAAGCTCTGATCCGACGGACACCCTGATCCCGGGCGCCCGTCCGCATGCTGCCGCGTGCGGGCGGGCGTCCGCTGTATCGTGAGGAATGATGACTCTCCGCACTCTCGAATCCCTGGGCGACCTCGCTGGCAAGCGCGTGTTCGTCCGCTGCGACTTCAACGTGCCGCTCTCGGACGGCGCGATCACGGATGACGGCCGCGTGCGCGCCGCCCTCCCGACCCTCACCGCTCTCCTCGACGCCGGCGCGAAGGTGATCACCTCGTCGCACCTCGGCCGTCCGAAGGGCGAGCCCGACCCGCAGTTCTCGCTCGCGCCCGTCGCGACCCGCCTGTCCGAGCTGCTCGACCGTCCCGTCGCGTTCGCGACGGACACCGTCGGCTCCTCGGCGGCCGAGACCGTCGACGCGCTCGAGGACGGGCAGATCGCCGTCCTCGAGAACCTCCGCTTCAACGCGGGCGAGACCTCGAAGGACGCCGCGGAGCGCCGCGCGTTCGCCGAGCGGATCGCGGCGTTCGCCGACGCCATGGTCTCCGACGGCTTCGGCGTCGTGCACCGGAAGCAGGCGAGCGTCTACGAGCTCGCCGAGCTGCTTCCGAGTGCCGCCGGCTCCCTCGTCGCGCACGAGGTGGGCGTGCTGAACGGCCTGCTCGAGGCGCCCGAGAGCCCCTACACGGTGGTGCTCGGCGGCTCCAAGGTCAGCGACAAGCTCGGCGTCATCGACAGCCTGCTGCCGCGCGTCGACAAGCTCCTCATCGGCGGGGGGATGGTGTTCACCTTCCTCGCCGCCCAGGGGCACGCGATCGGCAAGAGCCTCGTCGAGGCCGACCAGCTCGACACCGCCCGCGCGTACATCGCGCGCGCCGCCGAGCGGGGCGTCGAGCTGATCCTCCCGACCGACATCGTCGTGGCGTCCGGCTTCTCCGCCGACGCCGAGCACGAGGTCGCCCCGGCCGACGCCTTCGAGGGGACCCGCTTCGGCGCCGACGGCATGGGCCTCGACATCGGCCCCGACTCGGCGCGCGCGTTCGCCGACGCGATCCGCGGATCCCGCACCGTGTTCTGGAACGGACCCATGGGCGTGTTCGAGTTCCCCGCCTTCGCCGACGGCACCCGAGCCGTCGCGCAGGCGCTCACCGAGGTCGACGGACTCAGCGTCGTCGGCGGCGGCGACTCCGCCGCGGCGGCCCGCACCCTCGGATTCGCCGACGACCGGTTCGGCCACGTGTCGACCGGCGGCGGCGCCAGCCTCGAGTTCCTCGAGGGCAAGAAGCTCCCCGGACTGGAGGTCCTCGGATGGCAGTGAGCCGCACCCCGCTCATCGCGGGAAACTGGAAGATGAACCTCGACCACCTGCAGGCGGTCGCCCTCGTGCAGAAGCTGCACTGGAGTCTCAAGGACGCCGACCACGACTTCGCGTCGGTCGACGTGACGGTGTTCCCGCCGTTCACCGACATCCGCAGCGTGCAGACGCTGATCGAGGCCGACAAGATCCCCTTCGGGTTCGGCGCTCAGGATCTCTCGGTGCACGACTCCGGCGCCTACACGGGCGAGGTCTCCGGCGCGTTCCTCGGCAAGCTGGGGTGCTCGCAGGTGATCATCGGGCACTCGGAGCGCCGCGAGTACCACGCCGAGGACGACGCGGTCGTCGCCGCGAAGACCCAGGCGGCCCTGAAGCACGGCCTCGTCCCCGTCATCTGCGTGGGGGAGACGAGCGAGGACCTCGAGAGGCACGGTGCGAGCGCCGTGCCCGTCGCCCAGCTCGAGAAGGCGCTCGAGGGCGTCGCCTCCGACGCGGAGATCGTCGTCGCGTACGAGCCGGTCTGGGCGATCGGATCGGGGCAGGCGGCCACGCCCGAGCAGGCCCAGGAGGTCTGCGCCAAGCTGCGCGACGTGATCCGCGCCTCGCTCGGAGACGACGCGGCGGCGTCGACGCGGGTCCTCTACGGCGGATCGGTGAAGTCGTCGAACATCGCCTCGTTCATGCGCGAGCCCGACATCGACGGCGCGCTCGTGGGCGGCGGGAGCCTGAAGGTCGACGAGTTCTCGTCGATCATCCGCTTCCAGAAGCACGTCGGGGTCTGACCCCTCCGGTCCGGCCCCCGTATACTGAATGATCGTGCGGCAATCGTCGCGCCGCACGAAGGAAAGGGCACACCCGTGCAGATTCTCGAGTTCATCCTGCAGGTCCTGCTCGGCCTCACGAGCCTGCTGCTGACGCTGTTCATCCTCATGCACAAGGGCCGCGGTGGCGGTCTCTCCGACATGTTCGGCGGCGGCATGGCGCAGGCGGTCAGCTCGTCCGGATCCGCAGAGCGCGTGCTCAACTACCTGACGATTTCGATCGCTCTCGTGTGGTTCCTGTCCATCGTCGGCCTGGGACTGATCACGAAGTTCCAGGTGCTCTGATGGCCGCGGGCGGCAGCGCCATCCGCGGAACGCGCATCGGGTCCGGCCCCATGGGGGAGCAGGACCACGGACACCACGCGGATCGCATCTCGATCAGCTACTGGGACGCGCAGGGCAACGAGGTGGTGCGTCAGTACTCCGCCGACCTGCCCGAGGAGGAGATCCCCGAGGTCGTCGACCACCCCCAGTCGGGTCTCCCCGCGGGGCGCGACCGGGAGAACCCTCCGGCCCCGCAGAAGACCGAGCCGTACAAGACCCACCTCGCGTACGTGAAGGAGCGTCGCTCGGACGACGAAGCCGAGGAGCTCCTCGACGACGCCCTCCGCAAGCTCCGCGAGAAGCGCGGCGAGGCATAGGACCGCCTCCCGACGCAGACGACGAAGGCCCCGTCCCACCCGAGAGGGGGACGGGGCCTTCGTCGTGCGCGGGTCAGGCCGAGGCCGCCTCGTCGACGAACAGGATCGTCTCGACGTCGCCGCGTGCTCCCGCGGCCGGGGCGTCGGAGAGCGGGGCTCCCGCCCGCACCTTCGCGACGGCATCTGCCTTGTCGGAGCCCGCGACCACGAGCCAGACGCGCGCGGAGCCGTTGATCACCGGCAGGGTGAACGTGATCCGCTCGGGAGGGGGTTTCGGCGACTCGCGCACCGGGAGGACGGTCGCGTCGTCGACGTGCACCTCGTCGCGTCCCGGGAACAGCGACGCGATGTGGGCGTCGGGTCCGACCCCCAGAAGGCACACGTCGAAGCGCGGAGCGACCGCGCCCTCGGGGGCGTGCTCGCGCAGCTCCTCGGCGTAGGCGCGGGCGGCGTCGTCGAGGGATCCCGCGCCCGCGGCCCTCGGCTCGTGGACGTTCGCGGCCGGGATGTCGATGGCGTCCCCCAGGGCGCGCCTGGCCTGCAGCGCGTTGCGCTCGTCGTCGTCCCGCGCCACGAAGCGCTCGTCGCTCCACCAGAGGTGCACGCGCGACCAGTCGACCGCGTCGCGGTCCGGGTGCGCGGCGACGGCCGCGAGCGAGCCGATGCCCATCGAGCCGCCCGTGAGCGACACGTGCGCGGTGCGATCGCCCTCGGAGGTCAGCGAGGAGAGCACCCAGAGCAGACGGCCGGCGACCTCGCGGGCGAGAGACGCCTTGTCGGGGCGGACGATCTCGTCGGGGCCCGTCACCGGGGCTCCTCCGCGCTCTCGTCCCGGTCGCCCCGCATGAGGGCGTTCCAGCCGTCCGTGATGACGCGCCCGTAGAGCACATCGGGATCGAGGCGGCGCAGCTCCTCCGCGAGGCACTCGCGCAGCGAGCGGCGGGGGAGGAGCAGATCGTGGTCGGGCTGACCCGGCTGGGTGAGCACGGCGTGCGTCGAGGTGCGCCGCTCGAGCAGGATGTCCCCGCTCTCGCGCGTGAGGCGCACGGACCGGATGCCGTGATCCCAGTCGGACGAGCGCTCGTAGCGCCACGTGACGCCGACGTCGAGCGTCATGCCCAGCCAGGCCGCCAGCAGCGCCGTGGACGGAGACGAGCTCGCCCCGCACACCTCCACCGAGGTGATCGGCTCGTAGGGGGGCTGATCCAGGACCGCGGCGAGCTGCTCGCGCCAGCGGGTCAGGCGCGTCCACGCGAGATCGGTGTCGCCGGGGCGGTACGTCTCGTCCAGGCGCTGCAGCCGGTCGGCGGCCTCGACGGTCGTCGACGAGTCGGTGATGCGGCGCTGCGCGATGCGGCCGAGCGGATCGAGGGCGGGGGCCCCGGGCGGCTCCTCCGGCCACCACACCACGACGGGAGCGTCGGGCAGCAGCAGGCCGGTCACGAGCGACTCGGGGTTGCTGCCGGCGGCGCCGTGCGCGCGCAGGATGATGACCTCGCTCGCGCCCGCGTCGCCCCCGACGCGGATCTGCGCGTCGAGACGGGGCGCGTCCTCCGGATGCGTGACGAGCACGATGACGCGCATCGGGTGCTCGCGCGACGCCGCGTTCGCGGCGTCGATCGCCTGCTCCGACGGACGGTTCTCGCTCTTGATGATCAGCGTCAGCACACGGCCGAGGGCGACGGCGCCGCC
Source organism: Microbacterium sp. gxy059 (assembly GCF_050958665.1). Classification (NCBI taxonomy): domain Bacteria; kingdom Bacillati; phylum Actinomycetota; class Actinomycetes; order Micrococcales; family Microbacteriaceae; genus Microbacterium; species Microbacterium sp. gxy059. The sequence continues at coordinate 75,958 of NZ_JAMXWT010000002.1, forward strand.
CTCCTCCCGCACGCTGACGAGCTCGCGCGCGACCCGGCTGACGGTGGTCTCGTTCAGGTCGATGATCACGGGCGCCTCCAGACGCGGCCGTCCTGGGCCAGGAGCGCGTCCGCGGAGCGCGGCCCCCAGGATCCGGGTTCGTACTGCTCGAGCGGCTCCTCGAGATCCGCCCAGTAGCGCTCGATGGGGTCGAGGATCCGCCAGGACAGCTCGACCTCCTCGTGACGCGGGAAGAGCGGAGGGTCGCCCAGGAGGACGTCCAGGATGAGGCGCTCGTAGGCCTCGGGGCTCGCCTCGGTGAACGCGTGGCCGTATCCGAAGTCCATCGTCACGTCGCGCACGTGGGTGCCGTTGCCCGGCACCTTCGAGCCGAAGCGGGTCGTCACGCCCTCGTCGGGCTGCACCCGGATCACGAGGGCGTTCTGCCCGAGCTCGCTGCTGCGCGAGAAGAGGTGCTCGGGGGCGCGCTTGAACACGACCGCGATCTCCGTCACGCGGCGACCGAGCCGCTTGCCTGTGCGCAGGTAGAATGGCACGCCCGCCCAGCGGCGGGTGTCGATGGCGAGCTTGACCGCCGCGTAGGTCTCGGTCTTCGACGCAGGGTCCATGCCGTCCTCGTCGAGGAACGCCGTGACCTGCTCGCCGCCCTGCCAGCCGCCCGCGTACTGTCCGCGCGCGGTCGCCGTCGAGAGATCGTCCGGCAGCCGCACGGCGGACAGCACCTTCTCCTTCTCGGCGCGCAGATCGGCCGCCGAGAGGCTGATCGGCTCCTCCATGGCGGTGAGTGCGAGCAGCTGCAGGAGGTGGTTCTGCATCACGTCGCGGGCCGCGCCCACGCCGTCGTAGTAGCCCGCGCGCCCGCCGACGCCGATGTCCTCGGCCATCGTGATCTGCACGTGGTCGACGTAGTTGCGGTTCCAGATCGGCTCGTAGAGCTCGTTGGCGAAGCGCAGCGCGAGGATGTTCTGCACCGTCTCCTTGCCCAGGTAGTGATCGATCCGGAAGATCGAGTCGCTGGGGAAGGCCGCCTCGAGCGAGTCGTTGAGGTGACGGGCGGACTCGAGGTCGTGCCCGAACGGCTTCTCGATGACGACGCGGCGCCACCGATCCTCGTTCTGCTCCTCGTCGACGAGCCCGGAGTCGAGCAGCTGCTTCGCGACCTGCGGGAACGCCTTCGGGGGGATCGAGAGGTAGAAGGCGTGGTTGCCCATCGTCCCCCGCTCCTCGTCGAGGGCGTCGACGGTCGCGCGCAGGCGCGCGAACGCGTCGGGGTCGTCGAAGGCGCCCTGCACGAAGCGGATGCCCTGTGCGAGCTGCTGCCACGTCTCCTCGCGGAACTCCGTGCGCGCGTGCTGCTTGACGGCGTCGTGCACGACCTGCGCGAAGTCCTCGTCGTCCCACTCGCGACGGGCGAAGCCCACGAGAGCGAATCCGGGCGGGAGGAGCCCGCGGTTGGCCAGGTCGTACACGGCCGGCATCAGCTTCTTGCGCGAGAGATCGCCGGTGACGCCGAAGATGACGAGCGCGCTGGGGCCGGCGATGCGACTGAGCCGGCGGTCGTCGGGATCGCGCAGCGGGTTCACGCCGCGCCCGATGGGAACTGTCATGCCTGCCTTACTGGGCTGCCTCGAAGAGCGAGAGGACCTCGGTCTGCGGGTCGGTCAGGGTGAGGGTCACGACCGGTCGGCCGTGCTCGGCGAGCACGGCGGCGTCTCCCGCCGCCTGGGCCTCGATCAGCTGGCCGAACGTGAACGGGCGACCGGGGATCTCCACATCGACGTCCGTGCGCTCGGTGATCTGCAGGAAGGCGCCCTGAGCGGGGCCGCCCTTGTGGTACTGACCGGTCGAGTGCAGGAACCGGGGCCCCCAGCCGAACGTCGTCGGGCGCCCGGAGTCGGCGGCGACCATCTCGCGCAACCCCGCGAGCTGCGGGAGCTGGAGACGGTCCACGTACGCCTGGATCGAGACGTATCCGTCCTCGGCGAGGCGCGCCCAGAGGGCGTCGAGCACGCCGGCGATTGTGCCGGACGCGGCGAGCTCCGCGTCGCTCACGCGCACCTCGACGCCGTTCTCGACGAACGCCGGGGCCTCGGGCTCGGGACGCGCGTCGAGAAGGCCGCGCGCGGCGGCCTTCGCCGACTCGACGTCGGGCTGATCGAACGGGTTGATGCCGAGCATGCGGCCCGCGATCGCGACGGCGTACTCCCACACGACGAGCTGGGCGCCGAGCGAGCCGCTGATGAGCAGCTCGCCCTCGTAGCGCCGGGCACTCTCGTGGGCGTCGTCGACGATCCGGCAGATCGCGAGGTCGGCCGGCGGGTTCTCCACCTCGGGCGAGACGGGCAGCAGCACGACGGGGAGGATCCCGGTCCCGAGCTTGCCCGTCGACTCGGCGATGAGCTGCTCGATCCAGTCGGGCAGGCCCACGATGTGCGTGCCGTCGGTCACGAGGCCGAGCTTGTCCTTGCGAGGAGACGTGCCGGCGATGGCGGCGGCGAGGACGAGCGCGGGGTTCTCCGGCGCGTCGACGGAGCACTGCAGCAGCGTGGCCTCCGCCTCGCGGAGGAGCTCGGCGATGTCGGCGCCCGCGAGGCCCGACGGCACGAGGCCGAAGGCGGTGAGGGCCGAGTACCGGCCGCCGACCTCGGGGTCGGCCGTGAAGACGCGGTAGCCCGCCTCGCGGGCCGACGCCTCGAGGGGCGACCCCGGGTCGGTGACGACGATGATCCGCTCGGCGGGGTCGATGCCGAGGTCGCGGAACGCGCTCTCGAACGCGCGACGCTGCGAGTCGGTCTCGACCGTGGATCCCGACTTCGACGACACGACGAGCGCCGTGCGCTCCAGGCCGCCGTCGAGCGCCGCGAGCACCTGCCCGGGGGCCGTCGAGTCGAGGATCGTCAGGTCGACGCCCGCGGTCTGGGTGATGACCTCGGGGGCGAGCGACGAGCCGCCCATGCCGGCGAGCACGAAGCGGTCGACGCCCTTCTCCGCGAGGGAGGCGCGCAGCGAGACGATCTCGTCGACGAGCGGACGCGACACCTCGACGGCGTTGACCCAGCCCAGCCGCTTCGAGGCCTCGTCCTCGGCGTCGGGGCCCCACAGGGTCGGGTCGCCGCCCGTGATGCCCGAGGCCACCAGGTCGGCCGACAGCTTCGGGAGCCACTGGTCGACGGCGCCCTTGAGCGCGCCGGAGGCGTGGATGGAGAAGGTCACTTCGCCGTCTCCAGCGCCTGGCGCACCGTCTCCTGCAGCTCGTGCCACGAGGCGATGAACTTCTCGACGCCCTCGTCCTCGAGCACCTGGGTCACGTCGGCGAAGTCGACGCCGACCGCGCCGAGGCCGTCGATGACGGCGTGCGCGTCGGCGTAGGCGCCCGTCACGGTGTCGCCCGTGACCTCGGCCTCGGCGAACGTCGCCTCGAGGGTCTTCTCGGGCATCGTGTTCACGACGCCGCGCGCGACGAGCTCGGTGACGTAGAGCGTCGCGGGCAGCGACGGGTCCTTGACGCCGGTCGACGCCCAGAGCGGACGCTGCGGGTTGGCGCCGGCGGCCGCGAGGGCGGTCGCGCGCTCCTGGGAGAAGGCGCTCTCGTAGAGCTCGAACGCGAGGCGGGCGTTCGCGACGCCGGCCTTCGACTTCAGCGCGAGCGCCTCGTCGGTGCCGAGCGCGGCCAGGCGCTTGTCGACCTCGCTGTCCACGCGGGACACGAAGAAGGAGGCGACCGAGTGGATCCCTGCGAGGTCGATGCCGGCCTCGCGCGCCTTCTCGAGGCCCGCGAGGTAGGCGTCGATGACCTCGGCGTACCGCTCGAGGCTGAAGATGAGGGTCACGTTCACGCTGATGCCGGCGCCGATGACCTCGGTGATGGCCGGCAGGCCGGCTTTCGTCGCGGGGATCTTGATGAGCGCGTTCTCGCGGTCGACGCGCGCCCAGAGGTCCTTCGCCTGCGCGACCGTCCCCTCGGTGTCGTGGGCGAGATCCGGGGAGACCTCGATCGACACGCGGCCATCGACGCCGTCCGTGGCGTCGTAGACGGGGCGGAAGATGTCGCAGGCGTCGCGGACGTCCTCGCTGGTGATCGCGAAGATCGCCTCGTCGGTCGACGCGCCCGCCGCGGCGAGCTCCGCCACGCGGGGCGCGTACGACTCGCCCTTCGAGAGGGCGCCGGCGAAGATCGTCGGGTTCGTCGTCACGCCCGTGACGCTGCGCGACGAGATGAGGTCGGCGAGGTTGCCGGACGCGATGCGCTCGCGGGAGAGGTCGTCGAGCCAGATGCTCACGCCCGCGGCCTGCAGCTGTGCGGTGGGGGAGGTCATGCGTTCTCCTTGAGGGTCTCGCGGGCGGCCTCGACGACCGCTTCCGTCGTGATTCCGAACTTCTCGAACAGGGTCTTGTAGTCGGCCGACGCGCCGAAGTGCTCGATCGACACCGAGCGTCCGGCGTCTCCGACGATGCCGCGCCAGGGCTGGGCCACGCCGGCCTCGACCGACACGCGCGCCTTCACCGACGAGGGCAGGACGCTCTCGCGGTACTCCTCGGACTGCTCCGCGAACCACTCCAGCGAGGGAGCGGACACGACGCGAGCGTTCACGCCCTCCGCCTTCAGCGCCTCGCGCGCCTCCACGGCGAGCTGCACCTCGGATCCGGTGCCGATGAGGATCACGTCGGGGGAGCCGTTCGGGGCCTCCGCGAGCACGTATGCGCCCTTGGCGACGAGCGACGCCGAGGCGAACTCCTCGCCCTCGCCGCGCGGGAACGTCGGCACGCCCTGGCGGGTCAGCGCGATCCCCGCGGGACCGCCGCGGCGCTTCAGGATCTCGAGCCACGCGGCCGCGGTCTCGTTGGCGTCGGCGGGGCGCACGACGGCGAGACCGGGGATGACGCGCAGCGCCGCGAGGTGCTCGACGGGCTGGTGGGTGGGGCCGTCCTCGCCGAGCGCGATCGAGTCGTGCGTCCACACGAAGATGCTGGGGATGCCCATCAGCGCGGCCAGGCGCACCGCGGGCCGCATGTAGTCGGCGAACTGCAGGAACGTGCCGCCGTAGGCGCGGGTCTTCCCGTGCAGGACGATGCCGTTGAGGATCGAGCCCATCGCGTGCTCGCGGATGCCGAAGTGCAGCACCCGGCCGTAGGGGTCGCCGGGGAACTTGGCGGTCGAGTGCTCGGCGCGGTTGAACGACGACGCGCCGTCGATCGTGGTGTTGTTGCTGCCCGCGAGGTCGGCCGAGCCGCCCCACAGCTCCGGCAGCTCCGCCGCGAGGGCGTTCAGGACCTTCCCGGACGCGGCGCGGGTGGCGACGCCGGTGCCCGCCTCGAAGACGGGGAGCGCGTCCTCGATGCCCTCGGGCAGCTCGCCGGCCTCGAGGCGGTCCCACAGCGCCTTGCGCTCCGGGTTCGCCTCGGCCCACGCGTCGAACCGCTCCTGCCAGGCGGCGTGCGCGGCCGCGCCGCGATCACGCAGCTCGCGGGTGTGCGCGATCACGTCGTCCGCGACGGCGAAGGACGCCTCGGGGTCGAACCCGAGCACCTTCTTCGTCGCGGCGAGCTCGTCGGCCCCGAGCGCGGAGCCGTGGATCCCGCCGGTGTTCTGCTTGCCGGGGGCCGGCCAGCCGATGACCGTCCTCAGCACGATGAGCGAGGGGCGGTCGGCGTCGGCCTTCGCGTCCTCGATCGCCCGGTGGAGCTCGGCGACGTCCTCGACGTACTCGCCCGTCTTCTTCCAGTCGACCTCGAGCACCTGCCAGCCGTAGGCCTCGTAGCGCTTCGCGACGTCCTCGGTGAAGGCGACGTCGGTGTCGTCCTCGATGGAGATCTGGTTCGCGTCGTAGAGGACGACGAGGTTGCCGAGCTTCTGGTGCCCCGCGAGCGAGGAGGCCTCGCTCGTGACGCCCTCCTGCAGGTCGCCGTCGCTGGCGATGACGTACACGAAGTGATCGAACGGGCTCTCGCCCGCGGGCGCGGACGGGTCGAACAGGCCGCGCTCGTAGCGCGCCGCGTACGCGAAGCCCACCGACGAGGCGAGCCCCTGGCCGAGGGGGCCGGTCGTGATCTCCACGCCGTCGGTCTCGCCGTACTCGGGGTGGCCCGGCGTCTTCGAGCCCCAGGTGCGCAGCGCCTCGAGGTCATCGAGCTCGAGGCCGAAGCCGCCGAGGTAGAGCTGCACGTACTGCGTCAGCGACGAGTGCCCGGCGGACAGGATGAATCGGTCGCGACCCGCCCAGTGCGTGTCGGCCGGGTCATGGTTCATGACGCGCTGGTAGAGCAGGTAGGCCGCGGGAGCCAGGCTCATGGCGGTGCCGGGATGGCCGTTGCCCACCTTCTCCACCGCGTCCGCCGCCAGCACGCGCGCCGTGTCCACAGCGCGCCGATCGATTTCGTCCCAACGCAGATCCGACACCGGGCCACCTTTCCTGGGGGATGGTCCCAGCCGCGTCCGAGGGATGCGCGCCTCGCGAGAGACGGTATTCCGGTGGTCGCGGCGGGCTTTACGCGCCCCAGCATAGTGCTCTCGCGGCTCGCCCCGGCGCGTCGATGACGGCCCGCGTCGCCGCCGGACGCCCCGCCTCCGGTCAGGCGGAGGGCACTAGACTGAACGAAAGCCTGATCAGAATCCAGCACTGGGAGGGAACGCCCGTGTCGACGAGCCGACCTGAAGCCGCTCACCTGCGCGCCGCCGACGAGACGGCCCCCGCGAAGCTCCCCCTCGGGCGGAAGATCCGCGCCTACGTGACGCTGACGAAGCCGCGCGTCATGGAGCTGCTGCTCGTCTCGACGGTCCCGGTGATGTTCCTCGCCGCCGACGGTCTGCCGAACCTCTGGCTCGTCGTCGTCGCCGTCGTCGGAGGCGCGATGAGCGCGGGGTCGGCGGCCGCGTTCAACATGTACCTCGACCGCGACATCGATGCGCACATGCGGCGGACGAAGAACCGCCCCATCGTCACGGGCGAGGTGACGCCGCGCGAGGCGCTGGTGTTCGCCTGGACGCTGGCGGTGCTCCAGGCGGTCTGGTTCCTCGCGTTCGCCAACGTGCTCACCGCGGTGCTCTCGTGCGTCGCGATCTTCTTCTACGCGTTCGTCTACACGGTGCTCCTCAAGCGCCACACCGAGCAGAACATCGTCTGGGGCGGCATCGCCGGGTGCTTCCCCGTGCTCATCGGCTGGGCGACGGTGCAGAACTCGCTCGACTGGCCCGCGTTCGTGCTGTTCGCGCTCGTCTTCCTCTGGACGCCCCCGCACTACTGGCCGCTGTCGATGAAGTACGCCGAGGACTACGACGAGACCGACGTGCCGATGCTCGGCGCCACGCGCTCGAGCGCCCAGGTGGGCCTCCAGATCGTGCTCTACGCGTGGGCGACGGCCGCCTGCTCTCTGCTGCTCATCCCCGTCGCGGACATGGGGCTCGTCTACACGGCGTCCGCGCTCGTGTTCGGCGGATGGTTCATCTACGAGTCGCACCGCATGTACAACATGTCGGTGCGCGCCGCCGCGGGCGTCGAGCGGGGATCCGAGGCGCGTCCGATGCGCGTGTTCCACGCGTCGATCACCTACCTGACGCTCGTCTTCCTCGCGGTCGCGGTCGACCCGCTGCTCCCGTTCTGACTCGGGCGCGCCGCGGGAGCCCGCCGGCGGACGGCTAGCCTGGTCGACGATGAGCAACGAGACCCCGCCGACGGACACGCGCAGCATCTCCCTCGACCACGCGGGCCGCTGGCGGGCCTTCTGGGTCTGCGCCTCGGTCGCGGCGCTGACGATCCTCGACATCTCGAAGGTGAACGTCGGCCTGGCCTCCATCGAGCAGGCGCTCGGCGGGGGATCCACGGAGCTGCAGCTCATCGTGTCCGGGTACATCCTCGCCTTCGGGCTCGTCCTCGTGCCGTTCGGCCGCATCGGGGACCAGCGCTCGCGGCGCGGCCTCATGATCGCGGGGCTCGTCGGCTTCACGCTGTCGAGCGCCCTCTGCGCGCTCGCGCCGAACGCCTGGGTGCTCGTCGGTGCGCGCTTCCTGCAGGGCATCTCCGCGGGCGTGCAGATGCCGCAGGTGATGGGCACGCTGCAGCAGGTCTTCACGGGGCGCGAGCGCGGCATGGCCTTCGGGCTGTTCGGCGCGACGATCGGCCTCGCCACGGCCTTCGGCCCGACCGTCGGGGGCCTCCTCATCGCCCTCGGCGGACCGGAGGACGGCTGGCGCTGGATCTTCTGGATGAACGTCCCCCTGTGCATCGCCGTCATCGTGTTCGCGCTCGTGACGCTGCCCGAGGTGCGGCGTCCGAGCGTCGAGCGGCTCTCTCTCGATCCCGTCGGGCTCGCGCTGTTCGGGATCGTCGTCGTGACGCTCCTCGTGCCCTTCCTGTTCACGACCGGCTCCCCGGACGACGAGCCGGCCCGCTGGTGGCTCCTCGTCCCGTGCGGGCTGTTCGCCATCGGGTTCGTCGCCTGGGAGCGGAGATACGCCGCGAGGGGGCGCGCGCCGCTCGTGCCGCTGAGGCTGTTCCGCGTCGCCTCGTGGCGCAACGGGACGATCATCCAGACCCTCTACTTCGCCGCGATGCCGAGCATCTTCCTGCTCACCGCCCTGTACCTGCAGAGCGGCCTCGGTCTGTCGGCCATGCACACCGGGATGGTGACGATCGGCTTCGCCCTGCTGAGCGCGCTGTCGTCCTGGTACAGCGGCCGGCTCGTCGCGCGATACGGGCGCGCGCTCGTGATCGTCGGCCTCCTCCTCGTCCTCGGGTGCATCGGCGCGCTCGTGATCGTCGGCCGGTTCGCGAGCGACGAGGCGACCCCCTGGATCATGGTGGCGGTGCTGACGGTCGGGGGCCTCGGCGGCGGCTGCGTGATCTCGCCGAACCAGACCCTCACCCTCGCGGAGATCCCGCCCTCGGAGGGCGGCCTCGCCGGCTCGGTGGGACAGCTCGGGCAGCGCGTCGGCAACGCGATCGGCGCGGCTATCGCGCTGTCGCTGTTCTACTCCACGGTGATCGGGCACGACGTCGAGACCGAGGGCAGCGCCGTCTATCACGACGCCTACGGCACCGGGCTGCTGTCCGCCGCGCTGTTCGTGACGGGGGCGGTCGCGATCGCGCTCGTCGACCAGCAGGGGCGGCGGCGCGCGCAGGCGGTCTCGTGACGCCGCCGCCCGTCGCGTCCTCGCGCCGCGGCCGCCGGCGCGCGGCCTGGCTGATCGGCGCTGTCGTCCTCGTCGTCGTCGCGGTCGCCGCCGCGGCGGTAGCCCTCGAGATCCAGCGGAGGGGCGCGCTCGAGCGCATCGCCGAGGCGTCCTCGACCCTCGAACGGGTCGCTGACCTCCGCGAGGACGCTCTCGACCGCTACGCGGCGGCGGATGCGGCGGCCGAGGAGAGCACGGAGACGGCCACCGCCGTGCTCGCGCACCTCCGCTCGCTCGTGCCCGACGAGGACCTCCCCGCGCTCGAGAGCGCCGAGCGGCTGCCGGAGGCCCGCGTCGCCGAGCGGATCCTCGACACGCTGCGCGCGGCGGAGCGCGCGGAGCCGCCCGCCTCGGAGACGGATTTCTCCGCGCTCCGCGAGGCCGCGGACGCGATCGAGGCCGAGGCGGCGGACGCGGAGGCGAGCCTCGCCGCCGTCGACGCCTCCTCCGGCGAGCTCGAGGAGTCGGCCGAGGCGATCGACGCCGCCGTCTCCTCGGTCTCGGACCGGCTCCCCGAGGAGGCGGACCGCGTCGAGGCCGAGAACATCTCTGCCGAGGCGCCCGCGCGCATCGCGCTGCAGAAGGCCGCCAGGGCGGCTGAGGCGGATCCGGGAGCCGCCGAGATCCGCGCCTACGTCCGGAGCGCGAGCGCGGTCAGGGAGTCGCAGGAGGCGGAGATGGCGGAGAAGGACCGCGGCGGACTGCTCGACGCGCGCCTCGAGGTCGAGGAGTTCGCGCGCTCGATCGTCGGAGATGTGCGCATCGACTTCGACTGGGCGCCGATCGTGAACGGCCTGGGCGAGGGGGAGTCCGCCGGCGGGTACACGACGTGGTGGTACGCGGACGGCGGCTACGCGACCATCGAGCTCTCCGACAGCGTCGCGGCCTTCTGGCCGGACGAGCGGTTCCGGGGTCTCGTCGCGCACGAGACGGGACACGCGGCGACGGCGCGGTGCCGCGAGGTGCTCGAGGCGGAGCCCTTCTCGGGCGACGTCGAGCTGCTCGCGACCGCGTGGGCGATCGGGAAGGGCTTCGACGACCCGTGGGGCAACGGCGTCGACTACTACTACGGAGGGGTGCCTCCGGAGCAGGCGGTCGTGGAGGCTGCCCTGGCCTGCGGCTGACGCGCGCGGTCAGCGAGCGGGGCGCTTGAGCGCGAGGACCAGCGCCGTGAAGGCGGCGGCCGACAGCGCCGCGAGCACCATGTGGATGCCCACGAGCAGCGGCGGGAGCGCCGCGTTGGCCTGCCAGACACCGACGCCGATCTGCACGACGAGCACCGCGAGCAGCGCCGTGGCCCATCCCCGGGTCGGCAGATCGAGGCGCCAGGCGGCGACGACGAGCACCGCGACGAGCGCGAAGAGCAGGTAGCCGGGCCACGAGTGGATGTGCGACAGGAGCGTCGCGTCGAACCCGGTGCGCACCACGTCGGCGTCTCCCGAGTGCGGGCCGTTGCCGGTCGTCAGCACGCCGAAGGCGATCGTGACGGCGAGCACGAGCGAGGTGACGTGCGTCGTGATCGCGTACCACCGCGGAACCGCGCGCTCGCGGGCGCCGGGCGCCGCGCCCATCCGCACGAGGAAGGCGGCCGTGACGCAGACGAGGACGAGCGACGACGCGTAGTGGAAGCCCACGATGAACGGGTTGAGGCCGGTGAGCACGGTGATGCCGCCCACGAAGCCCTGCGCGACGACGCCGACGAGCACGATCCAGGCCAGCACCGCGAGATCGGCGCGCTGCGAGACGGAGCGGATCGAGAGAACCGCGGCGACGATCGTCGCGAGGAGCAGGCCAGCGGAGGCGACGGGGAAGGCCGGCACGTCGAACGGCATCGCGACGACGAAGCCCGCGATGCCGACGAGGATCGCGGCCAGCGCGGACCAGAGCGAGCGGGAGACCGCGCGGCGGCCGCCGGCCAGGTGGAGCGTCAGGAGGAGCACGGCGAGGGCGAGGACGCCGACGACGCCCGTCATCGTCCGGTTGCCGAACTCGATGATGCCGTGGATGCCGAGCTCGGGCGTCGGCACGAGCGAGCCCGGCGTGCACAGGGGCCATTCCGAGCAGCCGAGACCCGATCCCGTGAGCCGCACCGCGCCGCCGGTTCCGATGATGATCGTCTCGGCGAGGAACGAGAGCCAGGCGAGGATCCGCAGCGTGCGCGAGGGGGCGGAGACGGGGGACGGCATGGTCATGGGAGCTCCTGGCGGCCCCGGGACGCGGTGTCCCGCAAACGGAGACACGCAGGGCGGAACCTGTAGAATCGGGGGTGTTGAGGATGCGAGCCGAGGGCTCGGAGCATCCGCGTACAGTCTAGGCGCGAAACCTGCGCCCGAAAGCAGGGTCCGAGAACACCGCCTCCGCTCCGAGGCGGCGGGGCAGATGACACTGCTCGTGACCCCCGAGGAGAGTGTGAGCCGTCATGTCTGAGGTACTGATCGATCGCCCCGAGCTCGAAGGTCTGGGGGTGTACGAGTTCGGCTGGCACGATTCCGACGTCGCCGGCGCCAGCGCGCAGCGCGGTCTCAGCGAGGCCGTCGTCCGCGACATCTCGCGCCTCAAGGCGGAGCCGGAATGGATGCTCAAGACCCGTCTGAAGGGGCTCGGCCTCTTCGAGAAGAAGCCCATGCCGACCTGGGGCGCCGACCTCAGCGACATCGACTTCGACAACATCAAGTACTTCGTCCGGTCGACGGAGAAGCAGGCCCAGTCGTGGGAGGACCTGCCTGAGGACATCAAGAACACGTACGAGCGCCTCGGCATCCCTCAGGCCGAGCGCGAGCGCCTCGTCGCGGGCGTCGCCGCCCAGTACGAGTCGGAGGTCGTGTACCACCAGATCCGCGAGGACCTGGAGAAGCAGGGCGTCATCTTCATGGACACCGACACGGCCCTGCGCGAGCACCCCGAGTTCTTCGAGGAGTACTTCGGCACGGTCATCCCGGCCGGCGACAACAAGTTCGCCGCGCTGAACACAGCGGTCTGGTCGGGCGGCTCCTTCGTCTACGTGCCGAAGGGCGTCCACGTCGAGATCCCGCTGCAGGCCTACTTCCGCATCAACACGGAGAACATGGGCCAGTTCGAGCGCACCCTCATCATCGCCGACGAGGGCAGCTACGTGCACTACATCGAGGGCTGCACCGCCCCGATCTACCAGAGCGACTCGCTGCACTCGGCCGTGGTCGAGATCATCGTCAAGAAGAACGCCCGCGTGCGCTACACGACGATCCAGAACTGGTCGACCAACGTCTACAACCTCGTCACGAAGCGCGCCATCGCGGAGGAGGGCGCGACCATGGAGTGGGTCGACGGCAACATCGGCTCCAAGGTGACGATGAAGTACCCGTCGATCTACCTGATGGGCGAGCACGCCAAGGGCGAGACCCTCTCGGTCGCGTTCGCGGGCCCCGGCCAGCACCAGGACGCCGGCGCGAAGATGATCCACATGGCGCCCTACACGCAGTCGTCGATCGTCTCGAAGTCGATCGCCCGCGGCGGAGGCCGCGCCGGATACCGCGGAGAGGTGCGCGTCGACGAGAAGGCTCACCACTCGGCCAACTCCGTCGTCTGCGACGCCCTGCTCGTCGACACCCAATCGCGCTCGGACACGTACCCCGCCATCGACATCCGCGTCGACGACGTCGTGCTCGGCCACGAGGCGACCGTGTCGAAGGTCAGCGAGGAGCAGCTCTTCTACCTCATGAGCCGCGGCCTCGAGGAGACCGAGGCGATGGCGATGATCGTGCGCGGCTTCATCGAGCCGATCGCGCGCGAGCTGCCCATGGAGTACGCGCTGGAACTGAACAAGCTCATCGAGATGGGCATGGAAGGGTCGGTCGGCTAGGAATGACGACGACGAACGCGCCTGTCGAGGCGCAGGAGAAGCCCGCACACGTCGACCCCGCCCGCGCGCTCTCGGACGGCGCCGTGGTGCCGATCCAGACCCGCTCGGAGCGTCCCCGCTCGTTCGAGCCCGCCGACTTCGGCGCGCCCACGGGGCGCGAGGTCAACTGGAAGCACACGCCGATCGACCGCCTGGCGCCGCTGTTCGAGCGCGCGGAGGCGAACGACGGGGTGGCGTACTCGTTCGCCTCGGGCGAGCGGTTCGCCGCCGCGCCTCTGGCCGCCGGCCAGGCGCCGCGCGGCGAGTTCTTCGTCCCCGAGGACGTCACGGCCGCCGTCGCCTGGCAGGGCGCGACCGAGGCGCTGCACATCCAGCTGCCGAAGGAGGCCGAGCTCGACGAGCCCGTCGTCCTGCGGATCGAGGGCCAGGGCGCGGACCGACGCGCCGACGCGCACATCGTGATCGAGGCGCTGCCGATGTCCAAGGGCACGGTCGTGCTGCAGCACACCGGCAGCGCGCAGTACGCGCAGAACGTCGAGATCATCGCCCGCGACGGATCCGACCTCACGGTGATCTCCGTGCAGCAGTGGGACGACGAGGCGATCCACGCCTCTGCGCACCAGGCGCGCGTCGACCGCGACGCGTCGCTGACCCACTTCGTCGTGACCTTCGGCGGCGGCGTCGTGCGCGTGAACCCGAACCTCGAGCTGTCCGGCCAGGGGTCGAACGGCGAGATGTTCGGCCTGTCGTACAGCGACTCGGGCCAGCACTTCGAGAGCCAGGTGTACCTCTTCCACAAGGGAGCGGAGACCACGGGCGACGTGCTGTACAAGGGCGCGCTGCAGGGCGAGAGCGCCCGCAGCGTCTGGATCGGCGATGTCCTCATCGGACCGGACGCCGTCGGCACCGATTCGTACGAGGCGAACCGCAACCTCGTGCTCACCAACGGCGCGCGCGCAGACTCGATCCCGAACCTCGAGATCCAGACGGGCGACATCAAGGGAGCCGGCCACGCGTCGGCGACCGGTCGCTTCGACGACGAGCAGCTGTTCTACCTGCAGGCCCGCGGCATCTCCGAGACCGAGGCGCGTCGTCTCGTCGTGCTCGGCTTCCTCGCCGAGATCCCGCAGAAGATCCAGGTGCCCGAGCTACAGGAGCGGCTCATCGCCGCCATCGAGCGCGAGATTGCCGAGGGAGTGTCGGCGTGACCGCGACGCGCGCCTGCGCGCTCAGCGACCTCGAGCAGGACAGCCCCCTGCGCGTGGTCATCGACGGCGTGCCGATCGCCGTCGTGCGTGATTCGAACGACGAGGTGCACGCCATCGGCGACACCTGCACGCACGGCGACATCTCGCTGTCCGAGGGCTTCGTCGAGGGCGACACGCTCGAGTGCTGGGCCCACGGCTCGGCGTTCTCGCTGCGCACCGGCAAGCCCCTGAACCTCCCCGCTTACGAGCCCGTCCCGGTCTATGCCGTCCAGATCGACGGCGACGACGTGCTCATCGATCCCCACCTGAAGAAGGAAGACTGACATGGCTGTCCTCGAGATCCGCGACCTGCACGTCACGGTCGAGACGGATGAGGGAACCACCCCCATCCTCAACGGCGTGGACCTCACGGTCCGCAGCGGCGAGACCCACGCGATCATGGGTCCCAACGGCTCCGGCAAGTCGACGCTCGCGTCGACGATCGCTGGCCACCCCAAGTACACCGTCACGAGCGGCTCCATCACGCTCGACGGCGAGGACGTCCTCGAGATGTCCGTCGACGAGCGGGCCCGCGCCGGCCTGTTCCTCGCGATGCAGTACCCCGTCGAGATCCCCGGCGTCACCGTCACCAACTTCCTCCGCACGGCGAAGACGGCGATCGACGGCGAGGCCCCCTCGGTCCGCACCTGGACCAAGGATGTCAAGGACGGCATGGCCGCCCTGCGCATGGACCCGAAGTTCGCCCAGCGCAACGTGAACGAGGGCTTCTCGGGCGGCGAGAAGAAGCGCCACGAGATCCTCCAGCTCGAGCTCCTCAAGCCGCAGCTCGCGATCCTCGACGAGACCGACTCCGGCCTCGACGTCGACGCGCTGCGCATCGTGTCCGAGGGCGTGAACCGCGCCAAGGAGAACACGGGCCTCGGCGTGCTGCTCATCACGCACTACACCCGCATCCTGCGCTACATCACGCCCGACTTCGTGCACGTGATGGTCGCGGGCAAGGTCGTCGAGGAGGGCGGGCCGGAGCTCGCCGAGCGCCTCGAGAACGAGGGCTACGCGGCCTACCTGCCCGAGGGCGCGCCCCTCGAGGGCTGAGGTCGATCATGGCCGGATCGCTCAGCTCCGAGAAGTACGACGAGGTCATCGAGGCCCTCAAGGACGTCATGGACCCCGAGCTCGGGGTCAACGTGGTCGACCTGGGGCTCATCTACGACCTCGCCTGGGATGACGAGAACGACGCGCTCGTGATCCACATGACCCTCACGAGCGCCGGCTGCCCCCTCACCGACGTGCTGGAGGAGCAGACCGCGCAGTCGCTCGACGGCGTCGTGGAGCGGTTCCGCATCAACTGGGTGTGGATGCCGCCGTGGGGCCCCGAGCGCATCACGGACGACGGGCGCGACCAGATGCGGGCCCTCGGCTTCGCCATCTGATCGCTCCCGACGCGCCCCGTCGATCTCCGGATCGGCGGGGCGCGTCGTCGTGCGTGCGACGGCGCGTGACGGAGGCGGCGCCGCGCGGTTCGCCGAGGATTAGGCTCGGATCGTGACCAACGCCGCCGCCCCGCTCGCCGCTCTTCCGATCGAGACGCTCCGCCAGCGCACCAGCACCAAGTGGGCCACCCACCCGCACGACGTGCTGCCGCTGTTCGTCGCGGAGACCGACTTCCCCCTGGCCGAGCCGATCGAGCGCACGCTCCTGACCGCTCTCCGCGTCGGGGACACGGGATACGTCCCCCCGCGGACCCGCTACCCCGAGGCGTTCGCCGGCTTCGCCGAGCGCCGCTGGGGATGGGCCGTGGACCCCGGCCAGGTCCGCACCACCTGCGACGTCATGATGGGCGTCGCGGAGCTCGTGCGCGCCGCCGCGTCGCCGGGGGAGAAGGTCGTCGTCACCTCGCCCGTGTACCCGCCGTTCTTCATGGTCCACGACGAGGCGGGCACGGTGCCCGTCGACGTGCCGCTCGTCGAGAACGACGGATCCTGGGAGCTCGACCTCGAGGGGATCGAGCAGGCGTTCGCCGACGGGGCGGTCGCGATGCTGCTGTGCAACCCGCACAACCCGACAGGCACCGCGCACTCCCGCGCGTCGCTCGCGGAGCTGGCGCGGATCGCGGAGCGCCACGGCGCGACGATCATCAGCGACGAGATCCACGCGCCGCTCGGCCTCCCCGGGCGCACGGTCACCCCGTTCCTCGACGTGAGCGACGAGGCCCGCCGCGTGGGCGTGTCGGTTCTCAGCGCCAGCAAGGCGTTCAACCTCGCGGGCCTGAAGTGCGCCCACCTGGTCACCGCGGACCCGCAGAAGGCGGCTCTCGTCCGGGCGATCCCGATGGAGGTCGAGTGGCGCACGGGTCTGTTCGGCCTGCACGCCGGCATCGCGGCGTTCGAGGAGGGCGAGCCCTGGCTCGACGCGCTCCTCGCCCGTCTCGACGAGAACCAGCGGCTGCTCGCCGATCTCCTCGCCGAGCACGTCCCCGGCGCGGTCTACGCCCCCGGAGACGCGGGCTTCCTCGCCTGGGTGGACGCGCGGGCGCTCGGGTGGGGCGACGACCCCGCGAGGCGGATCCTCGAGGACGCCCGCGTCGCGCTGAACCCCGGCCCCTCGTTCGGGCCGTCGGGGGCGGGGCACGTGCGGATCAACTACGGGACGGGTCCGGAGATCCTCACGGAGGCCGTCCGCCGCATCGGCGACGCCGTCCGCGGCGCGTCGCGGCGATGAGCCACGGCGATCCCGCGAGCTTCTCCGGACCGCTTCCCATCGTCCCGCCGGTCGACGGCGGCAGCATCTGGAGCGCCCGGTACGCGGGGACGACGATCGGCGCGGTGTCGCTCATCTTCCTCGCCGCGCTGCAGTCGCTCGCGGTCACGACCGTGATGCCGTCCGTCGCCGACGACCTGGACGGGCACGCGCTCTACGCGGTCGCGTTCTCCGGGACGTTCGCGACGTCCGTGATCGGCATGGTCGCGGCGGGCGCCTGGGCGGACAGGAGGGGGCCGGCGGCGCCCATCTGGATCGCCGTGCTCGCCTTCATCTCCGGCCTCGTGATCGCCTCTCTCGCCCCCACGATGGGGCTGCTCCTCGCGGGGCGCCTCGTGATGGGGCTCGGGTCGGGCGGACTCGTCGTCTCGCTGTACGTGATCGTGGCGCGGGTCTATCCGGCGAACCTCCACGGGCGCGTGATGGCGGTGTTCTCGGCCGCGTGGGTCGTCCCCTCGCTCGTCGGGCCGGCGGGCGCGGGAGCCGTCGCGGAGTTCCTCCACTGGCGCTGGGTCTTCGGCGGCGTGGCGCTCTTCGCTGTCGCGGCGTTCGCGCTCCTCGCGGTGCAGCTGCGGAAGCTCGACCTCGCGACCGAGGAGCCCTCCTCCGATCCCGTCGCCCGGCGCCTCCTGCTCGCCGTCGTCGTGGCGGCGGGCGCCCTCGCGCTGGGGCTGTCGGGCGAGGGCGGACCCCTGGCGGGGGACAGCCTCCTGCGCGGCGCTGCGATCGCCGTGGTCGCCTTCGCCGTGGTGCTCGTCGCGATGCGGCCGCTCCTGCCCGCGGGCGCCTTCCGCGCCGGGCGCGGTCTTCCCAGCGTGATCCTCATGCGCGGTCTGATCGCGGGCGCCTGCTTCGGCGCGGAGATCTACGTTCCCTACCTGCTGCAGGACCACTACGGGTTCTCGCCGACCTGGGCGGGCATCGGCCTCACGGTCGGCGCTCTCACCTGGGCGGGAGCCGCCGAGATCACCGGCCGCTGGGGCGATCGGATCGGCAACAGGCGGATCGCGGGGACCGGCGCGGGGCTCCTCGCCGCGGCGACCGCGGGTCTCGCGGTCTCGTCGGTCGTCGATCCGCCTGCGGCGGTCCCCATCGTGCTCTGGGGCGTCGCGTCCGGCGGCATCGGACTGCTGTACCCGCGCCTCACGGTGCTGTCGCTCGCCTACTCGACGCGGCAGAACCAGGGCTTCAACTCGTCGGCCCTGCAGATCAGCGACGCGGTCGGCACGTCGTCGACCATGGCGATCATGGGATTCGCCTTCGTCGCGGTCCCCGTCGCCTTCTCGTTCCCCGTCGTGTTCGGCATCGCGGTCCTCATCGCCCTCGCGGCGCTCGCCCCCGGCATGCGGCTCGGTCACGCCGCAGAGCTCCGCGGCTGAGGTCGCCGGCGACGGCGCGGTCCGCCAGACTGGGGGCATGCGCACCGCGATCCGCTCCGAACGCCCCCGCTCCCTGCGCCTCGCCGTCGCGGCGACCGCGCTGGCGGTCCTCGCGCTCCTCGTGTCCGCGCCACCCGCCGCGCGCGCCGACACGGAGGGCTTCTCGTTCTCGAGCTGGCACACCGAGATCCGCACGAGCATCGAGCGGGGCCTCGTGGGAGGCGAGATGGTGCGCTCCGAGTTCGTGGAGACGATCGTCGCCGACTTCCCCGAGCAGGATCAGAACCGCGGCATCGTGCGCGCGATCCCCGTGCAGATGGGGCATCAGACCATGCGCATCGAGGACATCTCCGTCGTGGACGAGAACGGCGAGGCGGTGTTCTTCGAGCGCTCGCAGGAGCAGGGATCCCCGTACGTGCAGCTGGCGCTGGGCGACGACGACTACGTGCACGGGGAGACGACCTACGTCGTGTCGTACGCCCTCGTCAACACGCTGCGCGAGGAGGAGTACAGCACCTGGTACTCCCCGAACCTCGTTCCGGAGAACCGCGGGCAGCGGATCGATCGCTTCTCCGCCGAGGTGACGATCCCCGCGGTCCTCGCGGAGGGCGTGCGCGAGATCCCCGAGTGGGCGGATCACGAGGGCCTCGACGGGCTCGACATCGCCTGCTATCTCGGCGCCTCGGGATCGAGCGACACCTCGGGATGCGACGTGGCGCGCACCGACACGGGGGAGGAGACGACGTTCTCTGTCGGTCCGATGGACATCGGGACCGACGCGCTGACGCTCGAGCTGCGCTTCGACGAGAGCCCGATCCGCTCCGGCACGGCGCTGAACGCCCTGTCGCCCCTGCAGGCGGCGTCGTTCCTCCTCCTGCTCGTCGGCCTCGGGGCGTCGACGTGGGCGACGGTGTACCGCGTGCGGTTCCGCCGCACGCACGCGCCGGCGGGCCCGGTGCCGATCCGCACCTCGACGACCATCCCGCCCGTGCGGGCGGGGATCCTGCGCAGCGGGGGGAAGCGACCGGACGCCCGCTCCTTCGCGGCCAGCGTCCTGTCCGCCGCCGTGCACGGGGCGCTGCGGATCGAGCCGCGGGGCGACAGAGACATCGATCTGCGCGGCACGGGTGATCTGACGGGTCTCGACGAGGAGCAGCGCGCCTTCGTCCTCGACGTGCTGCGCGTGGGCAGGGGAGACGCGGTCGTTCGTCTCCACCCGGGCGCGCGCGAGCTCGCGCGGCGCTGGGGCGAGTTCGCTGGCGACGCCCATCAGTCGGCGAAGGAGAGCGGCGACCTGGCGCGCCGGAAGCGCGCCCAGGTCGTGCCCGCGGTCGCCCTGTCGGTCATGCTCGCGGGGAGCGTCCTGACCGTGCTGACGTGGCGCCACGTCTCCGACGACCTGCTCGGGTGGTTCGCGCTCGCGATCCTGCTCGGCTTCGCGGCGCTCATCGGCGGGGCGCTGTTCCTGACGATGCCCGTGCTCCAGCCGATCGGGCGGGCGGCGGACGACGCGGAGGAGCTGCGGGGGCTCGAGAGGTTCATGCTGCGCGGATCCCGCGAGCGGCAGGAGACGCTGCGCGAGGAGGCGGGAGGCGACGAGGAGGCCGCGCTCGCGGCGAACGACGCGCTGCTGCCCTACGCCGCGCTGTCCGGGATCGACGAGGCCTGGGCCCGGGCCCTCACCGACTGGCATCGGCAGGCGGGGCACGAGACGTCGTGGACGCCGGACACGGCGGTCTTCGCGGCGAACCTCGGCACCCTGCACAGCAGCTCCCTCTCCGTCTCGTCCTCGGGGTCGAGCGACAGCGGAGGCGGAGGAGGGGTCGGCGGAGGCGGCGGATCCGCGGGCGGGGGCTTCGGCGGCGGATCGGTCGGAGGGCGCTGAGGTCAGCGCGGGCGCTCCCAGGGGGCGATCCCTCCCGCGACGCACGTGAACAGCGGGTGGGGATCGGGGAGGTCCACGTCGCCCCAGCGCGCGCGGAGCTCGGGGCTGCGCGCCGCGAGCTTCGCGAGGAGGTGGCCCCACTCGTACCGGAGCTGGCCGTCGGCCACGGGGAGGCGCGCGTCGAGGGATCCCGGGCGGGAGATCCGCGCGCGGTCGAACCGGTACCCGCGGGCGTCCGCCTCGTCCGCGACGCCGCAGAGGTAGGAACCGACGCCGCCGATCGGGTCGTCGAGGGTGCGGAAGCGCGTCAGCTGCGGGTGCGACGCGTAGCCGCGGGTCCGGCCCGAGAGGACGGCCTGGGCGAGCAGCGCCTCGCGCCAGCAGGCCGTCAGGCCGCTTCCGTCGAGATAGCGGGGATGAACGGACCACAGGCGCATGCGTCCATTCTCTCGCGACGCCGCGGCGCCGCGGGCGCGGATCAGGCGGGGTGCGGCGCGAGGCCCGCGAGCAGGGCGTCGAGCCCGTCGGAGAAGTCGGCTCGGGTCTCGGCCGCGACGGTCGCGGGGTCGGCGTCGTAGGCGCCGATCTGCGCGGCCTGCATCCGCTGCTGCACGATCGACGCGTGCCCCAGCACGAACGGCACGAGGATCCGGGCGCCTCGGTCGGGATCCCCGGCGCCCTCCGCGGCGAAGGCGTCGGCGAGCCGCCGATGCGCCGCGCCGGATCCGAGCGAGAGCGCGGCGGTGCTGACGACGACCTCTGCGCCGTCGCGGTGGGCGAGGAGGGCGTCGCGGAGCGCGTGGGCCGTGGCGCGGACGCCCTCGGAGGGCGCGGCCTGCCCGACGATGCGGTCGGCGACGGCGGCGAGGAGGGACTGCTTGTTCTCGACGTGCCAGTACAGCGCGCTGGCGCGCACCCCCAGCTCGCTCGCGAGGCGGCGCATCGAGAGGTCGGGCAGCCCGTAGGCGTCGAGCAGGGCGATCGCGGCGTCGACGATGCCGTCGAGGTCGTGCGTCGGGCGACCGGTCATCCTCTGACTATACTGAACGACGTTCAATGAACACCGTTCAGGAGGAGAAGCCATGGCCACGAAGACCGATCGCTGGGAAGCGCGCGACCTCGCCCGGGTGGCGGTGTTCGCCGCGCTCATCGCCGTGCTGGGCCTCATGGGGCCCATCCCCGTGCCCGGTCTCGTGCCGATCACCGCGCAGACCCTCGGCGTCATGCTCGCCGGCACCATCCTCGGCTGGAAGCGCGGCGCGGCGGCGGTCGGCGTGCTCCTCGTGCTCGCCGCGATCGGCCTCCCCGTGCTCTCGGGCGGCGGGGGAGGGCTCGGCTCGTTCTTCGGCGTGACGGGCGGCTACCTCATCGGGTGGCTCTTCGGCGCCGCCGTCGCGGGCGCCATCGCCCACTCGGGGCCCCTCACCTGGTGGCGCGTGGGGCTCGGCGCCGCGATCGGCGGCATCCCCGTGATCTACGCGTTCGGCCTGCCCGTGCAGTCGATCGTCGCGGGTCAGCCCCTCGGCCTCTCCGCGCTGCAGTCTCTGGCCTTCCTCCCCGGCGACCTCATCAAGGTCGTGCTCGCGACGGTCCTGACCCTCGTGCTGTTCCGCGCCTACCCGCCCGCGTTCCCCGCCTCGGCGCGTCGAGGACGCACGGCGCCGGCGCCGCAGGCCGCGTGATCCGGGCGGAGGGCCTCGGCGTCGCGATCGACGGCGCGCGCATCCTGAGCGACGTGACGATCGCGCTGGAGCAGCCGCGCATCGCGGTGATCGGGGCGAACGGATCGGGCAAGTCGACCTTCGCCCGCACGCTCAACGGGCTCGTCGCCGCGACCGAGGGGCGCGTGGAGGTGCGGGGCATCGATCCGTCGGCCGAGCCGAAGAAGGCGCGCGAGACCGTCGGCTTCCTGTTCTCGAACCCCGACGCGCAGATCCTCATGCCGACGCCGGAGGAGGACCTCGCCCTGTCGCTGCGGGCCGCGGGGGTGCAGAAGGGCGAGATCGCGGAGCGGGCGCGTCAGGCGCTCGCCCGCTTCGGCCTCGCAGAGCGGGGCGACCAGCCGGCATACAGCCTCTCGGGCGGCCAGAAGCAGCTCCTCGCCCTCGCGGCCGTCCTCGTGCGCGAGCCGCGCGTGCTCGTCGCGGACGAGCCGACGACCCTCCTCGATCTCGGCAACGCGCGCCGCATGGGCCGCCTGCTCCTCGGCGAGGAGGGGGAGGCCGTCGCCGAGCAGGTCGTGATCGTCACGCACGATCTCGAGCTCGCGGCCCGCTGCGACGTCGCGCTGCGCTTCGCCGACGGCCGGCTCGTCGAGGCGGGGGAGCCGGAGGGCGTCATCGAGCGGTACGCGATGGAGTTCGCGTGATCGCGCTCTACCGCCCGGGCGACAGCCTCGTCCACCGGCTCCCGGCGGGCGTCAAGCTCGCCGGCCTCGTGGCGTTCGCGCTGGCCGCATCGCTGCTGCCGCGCACGCTCTGGATCGCGGGGAGCGCGTTCGTCCTCGTCTTCGCGCTGTTCGTCGCGGGCGGGCTCGGCGCGGGCCTCTGGCTGCGCCAGCTGTGGGCGACGAAGTGGATCGTCCTCGTCCTCGGGGCGACGCAGACGATCTTCCTCGGGTGGGAGCCCGCCGTCGCGAACACGGCGCGCGTCGTCTCGATCGTGTTGTTCGCGGCCCTGGTGACCTTCACGACGCCGGCATCCGAGACGGTCGAGGTGCTGCAGCGCGTCCTGGGGCCGCTCCGCCGCCTCGGCGTCGACCCCTGGCGTATCGCGTTCACGGTGCAGCTCGCGATCGCCGTGCTGCCCGTCATCCAGGGGTTCGCCGCGCGGATCCGCGAAGCCCAGCGCGCCCGGGGGGTGCGCCTCGGCGCGCGCTCTATCGTGACGCTGCTCGTGATGTCGCTGCGGCACGCGGACGACATGGCCGACGCGCTGACCGCGCGGGGGATCGCGTGAGCGCGGGGGCTCCGCGCCGAGTCGGCGAGCGTCTCGTCGGCGGGGCCATCCTCGACGACGAGACGCGGTGCGCCCACTGGCACGGCCCCGACGACGTGCTGGCGATCCTCTTCCCCTGCTGCCGCGCCTGGTTCCCCTGTCATGCCTGCCACGAGGAGGCCGCGGACCATCCCGCGGAGGTCTGGCCGGCGGACGCCGTCTCCGAGGAGGCGCTGCTGTGCGGACGCTGCGGCGGCACCACGGCGATCGGACGCTATCGGGAGACGTCGGCCTGCGCGCGCTGCGGGGGAGCGTTCAACGACGGCTGCCGGCTGCACGCGCACCTCTACTTCGCCTGACGGGATCCCGTCCGTCGCCCGCGCGCCGCGGGGCGCGGCGCGGCGCTTCCGCGGGCACGGCACGCGGGCGATCGGACCTCGTGCGCGAGCGCCCGCCTCCGCGCCCGGAGGCGCGATTGCGCAGAAGTCATCGGTGATGTCATCACTGATGACATGCCGCGCAGAACTCTGTCACCCGACGCGATCGTCGATGCCGCGATCGCGCTCACCGCGCGCCCCGGCGCATCGGGCATCTCCGGTCGCGCCCTCGGCGACGAGCTCGGCGTCGACCGCTCCGCCATCTGGCGTCACTTCGCCGATCAGGACGAGCTCCTGCGCGCGGTGGGCGACCGCCTGCTGAGGATGTCGCTCGACGCGGTGCCTGGCGGGCTGCTCCCGCGGGAGCGCATGAACGCCCTCGCCCGGGCTCTTGTGCGGACCTTCTCGGCGCACCCGAGCATCGGCGCCCTCGTCGCCGGGCGGACCACGCGGGGGGCCGGCGAGCTCGCCGTCGTCGAGTTCACGCTGCGCGCCCTGGCCGAGGTCGGCGTCCCCGCCGACCGGATCGCCGTCCAGCAGCGCATGATCGCCGACGCCATGCTCGGATATGCGGGCCTGCGAGCGAGCCAGGATCTGCTGCCTCCCGAGCTGCGCCGCGGCGACGCGCAGGCGTGGAGCGGGGTGTACTCGGCGGTGTCGCCGACGACGCATCCCGCGGTCGCGACGCACGTCGGCGGGCTGGCCTCCGTCTCCGACGACGACGTGCTCGAGGCGCTGCTCGCCGCGCTCTGGACAGCGGTGAGCAGCGTCGTCACCGAGACGCAGCGAGAGGACCGGAACGATGGCCACGCGTAGCGGCGGACGCCGGTGGGCGGCCTGGACCGGAGGGACGCTCGCCGCGCTTGTCGCGCTGACCGGCGCGGCCTACGCGGCGACCGCCCTCATCGACGTCCCGCCGCCGCACGCGCTCGTCCGCCTGCTGGCCACGGCTCCCTCCGCGCAGGGCGAGGTCTTCCCGACCCGCACCGTCGCCGCGGGCCCGGACGCCGCGGAGCTCGAGCGCGCCCCGGGCGATGTGCTGGCCACGACGGTGCCGTGGAAGGGCGAGCGGATCTCCACCCGGGAGATGCTGGACGAGACGAAATCGCGCGCCCTCGTCGTCCTGCACGAGGGCAGGATCGTCGACGAGTGGTACGTCGACGGCGTCGACGACGAGACGCGGCTGTCGTCGTGGTCGGTCGCGAAGTCGGTCGTGTCCCTCCTCGTCGGGCAGGCGAGCGAGCGCGGCGACCTCGCCGAGGACGACAGGATGGTCGACATCCTCCCCGAGCTCCGCACGGGCGGCGCGTACGACGACATCACGGTCGCGCACCTGCTCGACATGGCCTCCGGCATCGACGTGTCGGAGAACTGCAACCCCTGGTGGCCGTTCACGGGAACCGCGCGCCTGCTGCTCAGCACCGACCTGCCCGGCTGCGTCGCGCACCACCGCGAGGTGTCGTTCGCGCCGGGCAGCCGGTCGGACTACCGCAGCGTCGACACGCAGATGCTCGGCATCATCCTCGAGCGGGTGGACGGCCGTCCGCTCGCCCAGATCGCGGGAGAGGACCTGTGGGCCCCGATGGGTGCCGAATCGGACGCACTCTGTAACCTCGACAGCCCGGACGGCCCCGAGAAGGGCTTCTGCGGCCTGAACGCGACGGCGCGCGACTTCGCGCGCATCGGTCAGCTCGTCGCGGACGGCGGCCGCGCGGGCGACGCGCAGATCGTGCCGGAGGCGTGGATCGAGCGCATCTCGACGCCGACCGGCCTCGAGATGGAGGGCGGCTGGGGATACTCCGCGCAGTGGTGGCGCGCTCCGGGGGCCGGGGAGGACTTCCTCGCGCTGGGCGTGTACGGCCAGTACATCTGGGTGGATCCTGCGACCGACACCGTGATCGTCAAGCTCAGCGACCACGGCACGGAGCAGGACGAGATCTACGCCGTGGAGGCGATGCGCGCCGAACCCCGTAAGTTCACGATTCGTGAATCCTGAAACGGCGGGAACTCACGGGCCCAAGTGTGGTTCCAGCGTACCTGGACCCGTGAGTTCCCGCTGGTCAGGCTGGGGGGGCAGCGAGGCGGTGTTGCGCGTCCCATGTCTGGGTTGCGATCTGTACGGCGTCCCACGGGGAGCCGAGCGGTGGGGTGTAGGACAGGTCGAGTTCGGTGATCTGCTCGACGCTCATGCCGGCCCAGAGGGCGGTGGCGTAGGTGTCGACGCGTTTGGCGACCTCGGTGCCGCGGCGTCCGACGAGCTGCGCGCCGAGGAGCCGCCCAGTCGTCGTGTCGCCGGTGATGCGGAACTGGATGGGGTGGGCGCCTGGGTAGTACCGCTTGTGGTCGTCCGCGGCCGCCGCGACCGTCGACGGGACGTAGCCAGCAGACTCGGCTTCATGGTGACGCAGTCCGGTGCGGGCGGCAACGAGGTCGAAGACCTTTACGACCTGCGTGCCGACCGACCCCTGGAAGGCGCGGTCGCCGCCGAGGGCGTTCTCCCCGGCGATGCGGCCCTGCTTGTGCGAGGTTGTGCCGAGCGGCAGGTAGGTGAGGCCGAGGAGCCGGTGGTGGGTGATGATGCCGTCGCCGGCGGCCCAGACGTGCGGCAGGCCGGTGCGCATCCGCTGGTCCACGACGACCGCGCGGCCCGCGCCGAGCGACGCACCGGCACGCTCGAGAAGCTCGGTGTTGGGCCGGACGCCAACGACGACGAGTACCAGGTCGGCCGCCTGTTGGAACGGCTCGCCTGCGTGGGTGCCGGTGACGGTGAGCCCGGCCGGGGTCTTCTCGATCCCGGTGATAATCGTGCTCGTGATGACCTCGACGCCGTGGGCGTCGAGGTCCGCGTGGACGAGGGCGCCGAGTTCGGGGTCGAGGGTGGAGAGGACTTCGGAGCCGCGCTGGATCTGGGTGACCTGCATGCCGCGAGCGGTGAAGGCTTCGGCCATCTCCAGGCCGACGTACCCCGCGCCGACGATGATCGCCGAGGCAGGCTGCCGCTCGGTCAGATCACGGTCCAGGGCGAACGTGTCGCCCATCGAGTGGATGACGTGCACGCCATCCGCGGGGCCGAACTGATCGAGGCCGGTGATGCCGGCGTGGGACGGGAGGGCTCCGGTGCCGACGATGAGCTCGTCATAGGCGATGTGCTCGCTCGATCCGTCGGAGCTGCGGACTTCGAGGCGCTGCCCGGCGACGTCGATCCCGGTCGCGTAGGTGTTCAGGCGCAGGGTCATGCCGGTGGCTTCGAGGTCCGCGCTCGTGAGGTGCGCGAGCGACTGCCACGGGGCGACCTCGCCGGTGAAGTAGTAGGGGATGCCGCAGATGGAGAAGTTCGGGTACTCGTCCGCGACGACGACGGTCACGTCGGTCGTGGGGTCGAGTTCGCGGGCGCGCAGCGCGGCGGAGATTCCGGCGTCGGAGCCGCCGATGATGGCGAGGTGAGTCAAGGGTGTGCCTTTCGGGGAAGCGGGAACAGGAGCAGGACGAGCCCGACGCCGAGCGCGGCGCCGACGAACTGCGCGGCCAGGAACGGCCACGCGGATGCCGGGGCGATGCCGGCGAAGGTGTCGGTGAAGATCCGGCCGATGGTGACGGCGGGGTTGGCGAAGGAGGTCGAGGACGTGAACCAGTACGCGGCCCCGATGTACGCCCCGACCGCCGGCCCGACCAGGGTGGCACGGCCGGTGCGCGCGAGGGCGAAGATCAGCGGGATCAGCCCAGCGGTTGCCACGATCTCACCGAGTAGCTGCCCCGCAGAGGTGCGCTCGGTCGTGGAGATGGTGGTCGGGGTCTCGAACATGGCGTTCGCGAGGATCGCGCCGCCGATCCCACCGACCACCTGCGCGATCACGTAGACAGCTACCGTCGCGGCGGGCAGGCGGGCAGGCGGGTGCCGAGGGTGCGGTCGGCGAGGGTGACGACCGGATTGAGGTGGGCTCCGGACACGGGCTGGAAGATCAGGATGAGCACCGCGAGCCCGAGCGAGGTCGCGATCGAGTTCTCCAGCAACTCCAGGCCGACATCGCCCGGGGAGAGGCGCTGGGCGGCGATGCCGGAGCCGACCACGACAGTCACGAGGAGCCCGGTGCCGAGGAACTCGGCGGCGGCACGTCGCCAGAGGGGTGCGGGGGTCATAGGGTGATCCATCCGATGAGGGCGGCGGCGATGACGACGGCCCAAGCCGGGGTCTTCCACATCGTCAGCGCGACGAACGCGGCTGCAGCTAGGGCGAGGGTTCCGCCTCCCGTGATGCCCTGGGTGAACACGGGCGTGTAAAGGGCGGCGGCGAGGATACCGACGACCCCGGCATTCACACCGGCCAGGGCGCGCTGCGCGTGACGGACGTGGCGCAGTCGCTCCCAGAACGGCAGCGCTCCGACGATCAGCAGCGCGGAAGGGAGGAAGATCGCGACCAGCGCGATCGCTGCGCCGGCGATCCCGGTCGGACCGATCGTGGTGACGGCGCCGAGGTAGGCCGCGAAAGTGAACAGCGGCCCCGGGACGGCCTGCGCGGCCCCGTACCCGGCGAGGAACGCGTCATGACCGACCAGTCCGGTCTGCACCGTCTCCGCTTCCAGCAGCGGCAGGACGACGTGCCCGCCGCCGAACACGAGAGACCCGGCCCGGTAGAACACGTCCACCAGACCCACCGCCCCGTTCCCGGTCACCGCAGCCAGAGTGGGAAGCGCCGCCAGCAGCACCGCGAACAGGACGAGGCTTACGATCGATATGACCCGCGGCACCCTGGCCGGGAACGCGTCCGCGTCCTCTGCCGGCGCGCTGGAGGGACGTAGCCATGCCCATCCGGCGATTCCGGCGGCGATGATCGCGGCGATCTGTGCGAGCACCCCCGGAACGAGCAGCACCACGATTAGCGCACCGACCGCGATCGTCGCTCGCCGCGCGTCCGGAGTGAGGGTCTTCGCCATCCCGAGGACCGCGTGGGCGACCACCGCGACCGCAGCTGCCTTCAACCCGACCAGCCACCCTGATCCGATCGCGTCGCCGAGAGACGCTGCACCGTAGGCGAAACCGACCAGCAGGACCGCCGACGGCAGAGTGAACCCCGTCCACGCCGCGAGCAGTCCGAGCATCCCCGCCCGCTGCAGACCAATCGCCATGCCCACCTGGCTCGACGCCGGGCCGGGCAGAAACTGACACAGCGCGACCAGATCCGCATACGCCCGATCCGTCAACCACCGGCGCCGCTCCACGAACGCCTCCCGGAAGTACCCCAGATGCGCCACCGGCCCACCGAACGACGTCACCCCCAATCGCAAGAACACCCAGAAGACCTCGGCCACCCCACCCGGACGACGGGCGGCGGCAGAGACGAGAGTTGGGTGCGTGTTCATCACGACCAGTCTTGACGGCAACCATTGCCTCAGTCAACCTTGAGGCAATGAACACTGAGCAAATTTCCCTTGAGGATCGGGCGGCGAGGCACGCCGCCCTCGCCGACCCGGCACGGCTGCGGATCGTCGATCTCCTCACCGTTGCCGACCGATCGCCGAGCGAGCTGCAGATCGAGTTGGGCATGACCTCGAACCTGCTCGCCCATCACCTGGGGGTCCTGGAGCGGGCGGGATTGATCGCCCGCACCCGCTCCGAAGGTGACCGGCGCCGCAGCTACCTCCACTTTCGTCCTTCGGGGCTCGACGGGTTCCCGCTCACTCCCATCCTCTCCGCCCAGCGGATCGTGTTCGTCTGCACGGGAAACTCCGCCCGCTCCCCACTGGCCGCCGCGCTCTGGGAACAAGGCAGCTCCATACCGGCAACATCAGCGGGTACGCACCCTGCTGCGGCGACGTCACCAAAAGCGGTTGCGGTCGCCGCACGCCGCGGACTCCGGTTCGACCCGCCCGTCCCTCGCGACATCGACGGAGCAATCGGCAAGGACGACCTTGTCATCACAGTGTGCGACCGCGCCCACGAAGAACTCCACCGCCCCGAAGCTCTGCATTGGTCGATTTCCAACCCCGGCCGGGTCGGCACCGACGCTGCCTACGACGCTGCCTTTGACGAGATTGCCCGGCGCATCGACGTTCTCCGACCTCAGCTATCCGCTTCGTGAATGGCCAGCGGGGCGGCAGACAATCTGATCGAAGACCTCAGATGGCTGAAGTCACCCGTCCTCGTTGGCGCCCGTCCCCGGGTCGAGGACGCGGAGGTAGCGGGCGGCTGCGTCGACGCCGATGCCGAAGAGGTCGGCGATGCGGCGGGTGTCGCCGCCGGTGGCTTGGATCTCTTGGATGATGCGGTCGTTGCGGAGGGCTTGGGCGGAGATCCCGGCTGTGTGCCAGGGGAACTGGTGTCCGGGCAAGCTGAGGCGGCCTGCGGTGAGCAGGCTGACGAACAGGTGTCGCGCGCTGTTTGAGCTCCTCGCTGTACTTCCGTGGTGCTGCCATGACTCTCATCCTTCACTGGTTTGAGAGCCTCCATCACACCCGGGGCGCTTCAACCTCAACAATGCGCCGGTTCTTTCACGAATCGTGAACTTTCTTCGTGAATCCACGCGGGCGGTGGGAGCCCAGCGCACCTCACGAATATGAAGAACTCAGAGCGTGAAGTGCATGTCCGAACTCACGGCAGTTGAGGCAATCGCCGCCGACATCGCGAGCTGATCCGCGCGAGGCCGGAACCCCGCCCAGTCCCGTCGCAGATGCGAGGGGATAAGGTAGGAGGCTGGCCATTCGGCCGCTTCCCTCCGCTCCCGACAGAGACAGGTGTCACCCGTGCTTGCCGTCAGTGATCTCGAGATCCGCGTGGGCGCCCGCCTGCTCATGAGCGGCGTGGGCTTCCGCGTCGCCGGCGGCGACAAGGTGGGTCTCGTGGGGCGCAACGGCGCCGGCAAGACGACCCTCACCAAGGTGCTCGCGGGCGACCTGCAGCCGTCGGACGGCACCGTGACGCTCTCGGGAGAGCTCGGCTACCTCCCGCAGGACCCCCGCTCCGGCGACCCGGAGGAGCTCGCGCGCACGCGCATCCTCAACGCCAGGGGCCTGGGCGACCTCACCGCCGACATCGCGCGGGCGACCGAGGAGATGGGATCCGACGACGCGGGCGTCGCCGAGAAGGCGATGCGCCGCTTCGCCCGCCTCACGGAGCGCTTCGAGACCCTCGGCGGGTACGCGGCCGAGGCGGAGGCCGCGTCGATCGCCCACAACCTCTCCCTGCCGGACCGGATCCTCGACCAGCCCCTGAAGACCCTCTCCGGCGGCCAGCGCCGGCGCATCGAGCTCGCGCGCATCCTCTTCAGCGACGCCGACACGATGATCCTCGACGAGCCCACCAACCACCTCGACGCCGACAGCGTCGTCTGGCTGCGCGAGTTCCTCAAGACCTATCGCGGCGGGCTCATCGTCATCAGCCACGACGTCGACCTCGTGGGCGAGACGGTGAACCGCGTGTTCTATCTCGACGCCAACCGCCAGGTCATCGACATCTACAACATGGGCTGGAAGCACTACCAGCGCCAGCGCGTCGCCGACGAGGAGCGCCGGAAGAAGGAGCGCGCCAACGCGGAGAAGAAGGCGAGCGCGCTGCAGCAGCAGGCGGCGAAGTTCGGCGCGAAGGCGACGAAGGCCGCGGCCGCGCACCAGATGCAGGCGCGGGCGGCGAAGCTGCTCGCGGGCCTCGACGACGTGCGCCAGGAGGATCGCGTCGCCGCGATCCGCTTCCCGAAGCCCTCCCCGTGCGGGCGCACGCCCCTCATGGCGTCGGGGCTGTCGAAGTCGTACGGGGCGCTCGAGATCTTCGCCGGGGTCGACCTCGCGATCGACCGCGGGTCGAAGGTCGTCGTGCTGGGGCTCAACGGTGCCGGGAAGACGACGCTGCTGCGGATCCTCGCGGGCGTCGACGCGTCCGACACTGGGGAGGTGCAGCCGGGGCACGGCCTCAAGATCGGCTACTACGCCCAGGAGCACGAGAACCTCGACGTCGACCGCAGCGTGCTGCAGAACATGGTCTCGGCCGCGCCCGACCTCACCGAGACGGAGGCGCGGAAGGTGCTCGGCTCCTTCCTGTTCACGGGCGACGACGTGCACAAGCCGGCTCGCGTGCTCTCGGGCGGCGAGAAGACGCGCCTGTCGCTGGCGACCCTCGTCGTCTCGAGTGCGAACGTCCTCCTGCTCGACGAGCCGACGAACAACCTCGACCCGGCGTCGCGCGACGAGATCCTCGGCGCGCTCGCGCACTACGAGGGCGCCGTCGTGCTCGTCTCGCACGACGAGGGCGCGGTGGAGGCGCTCAGTCCCGAGCGCGTCCTGCTGCTGCCCGACGGCGTCGAGGACATCTGGAACAAGGACTACATCGACCTGATCACGCTCGCCTGAGGCGGGCGCTCACGCGTCGAGGAGGGCGTCCTCCTCCTCGGCGTCGCGGTCGCGGCGCGGCCGGCGGGAGCGTCGCGGCGGGCGCGGGCTCTCCGGCTCGAGCCCCTCGAGCTCGGCGTCGTCCTCGTCCTCCGCGTCGCGCGTCTCTCCGCGCCGCGCGACGATCTCGGTGCGGATCATGTATCCGATGAACACGAAGCCCATGACGGCGAACAGGATCCACTGGATCGCGTACGACAGGTGGGGGCCGGGGTCCACGTCGGGAGCAGGGATGGCGCTGGGGCGCGCGGCGGGAGCCGGGTCCTCGGACATCATGAGCGCGTAGGCGCTCGTCAGGGTCTCCTCGCCGGTCTCCTCGGCGATGGACGGCACGTGCAGCGTGGGGAGCTGGCCGGCGGGCGCGCTGCGCCCGGACGTCGGGAGCGGCTCCGACGGGCGCAGGCGGGCGACGACCGTCACCTCGCCCTCGGGCGCGGCGGGAACGGCCTCGGCCCCGCCGTCGTAGGCGGGCGGGACCCATCCGCGGTCGACGGCGACGATGCGCCCGTCGTCGAGGCGCAGCGGCACGACGACCTCGTAGGCGCTGGTGTTGCCGTGCGCGCGGTTGCGGACGAGCATCTGCGCCTCGGGGAGGTACTCGCCCGTGAGCACGACGGGATGCCACTCGTCGGCCGGATCGAACTCGGATCCGGGGGCGATGAGGTCGTCGACGGGCACCGGCTCCGCCTCGTAGTTGCGCTCGATGAGGAGGTTGCGCGCGGCCCGCTCGTCGTTGCGCGAGAACTGCCACTGGGACAGGAACGCGCAGACGATCGCGAAGACGACCGCCACGGCCACGTACGCGCCCCAGCGGGCGAGGCGCGACCAGCCGGTCACAGGACGCCTCCCGCCAGCTCGACGTTCGAGCCGTCGACGGCGCCCTCGACGACGGCGAGGGGGAAGCCCCGCGAGGCGATGAAGTCGCGCAGGTAGTCGACGTGCTCGTCGCAGGCGAGCCACACCTTGCGGCGGTCTGCCGCATGGATCTTCGGATTGCGCCAGACGACGCTCCAGGCGGCGTCGGCGCGGCACTCGGCGCGCGAGCACTGCGCGCGGTCGGGCGAGGAGAGCGCGAAGATCATGCGTCGTCTCGATTCTCGGAGGGCGCGGTCTCCGCGATGCGGATGACGGCGCCTTCCGCATCGTCGCGGGGCTCCGGCGCGGGGAGCGCGCGGGGCGAGGTCGCCGGCGGGACGGCGGTCGTGACGCGCCCGGCCTGCGCCTGGTTGGCGACGATCACCGCGAAGTAGGGCAGGACGGCGCCGAGGAGGGCGAACAGCAGCGTGTGCCACCCCCAGGGCTGCACGACGAACATGAGGACGACGCAGAGCGTGCGCACGCCCATCGTGAGCGCGTACTGCTTCATCCGGGACGTCTCGTCGTCGTGCGGAGACGTCTCGATGGAGGTGGCGCTCTGGGCGGGCTGCTTGTGCTTCTTCACGGCCCCTCCAGACTACGTCTCCCGGGCCGCGTGCGGCCCGGGAGCGCGCGTCAGACGCCGGCGCCGATGAACGCGAAGATCGAGCCCGCGATGAGGCCGATCACCAGGATGCCGAGGAGCGCCAGGCCGACGCTGATCCAGCCGACGATCACGCCCGTCAGGGCGAAGCCCCGTCCTCCCTCGTCGCGCCGCGCGATCTGGCGCAGCGACACGTGTCCGAGAATCACGCCGAGGATCGCGCCCACGGGGGCGAACACGAGGATGATGACGCCGAGGATCGGCACCCAGAAGAGGAAGGTGCTGAGGAGCCAGAACGCGGGGGCGGCGAGCGCGCAGATCATCGAGGTGACGGCGAGCGGATTGCTCGGCTTCGCGGGCGCGGTCGGGGCGGGGTACGCGTAGGCGGGATAGGCCTGCGGGGCGACGTACGCGGGCGGCGGCGCCTGCGGGGGCGCCGAGGGCGCGGGATAGTACGGTGCGGGGGCCGCCGCGGGCGGGGACGGCGGCTGGTCGGGCGCGCCGTACGGGTTCTCAGCGGTCATGGTGGGCTCCTCCCCGGGGGTGTGTCGCCGTCAGTCTACGAAAAAGCGCGTCCCGGCGATCCGCGTAGGCTGGTGCGACGTACGCCCACGACCTCCAGGAGTCTCCATGAGCGCAGCCGCCGACGCCCCCCGCACCGCCCTCGTCACGGGAGGGAACCGCGGAATCGGGCGGGCCATCGCCGAGCGCCTTCTGCGCGACGGCTACCGCGTCGCCGTCACCGTCCGCAGCGGATCCGGCCCGGAGGGAGCCCTCACGGTGCAGGCCGATGTGAACGACGGGGCGTCGCTCGACGCCGCGGTCGCCGAGGTCGAGAAGGAGCTCGGCCCCGTCACGACCGTCGTCGCGAACGCGGGCATCACGAAGGACGGGCTCCTCATGCGGATGAGCGACGACGACTTCGCCTCGGTCGTCGACACGAACCTCGGCGGCGCCTTCCGCACGGTCAAGCGCGCCATCACGAGCATGATCCGCGCCCGCCGCGGACGCATCATCCTCATCTCGAGCGTCTCGGGTCTGTACGGGGTCGCCGGTCAGGCGAACTACTCGGCGTCGAAGGCCGGCCTCCTCGGCTTCGCGCGCGCGGTCACGCGCGAGCTCGGCGCGCGGGGGATCACCGCCAACGTCGTCGCCCCGGGCTTCATCGAGAGTGACATGACGGCGGAGCTCGACGCGGACACCCAGGCCGTCTACAAGAAGCAGATCCCCGCGGGGCGCTACGGCTCGGCCGACGAGGTCGCCGGTGTCGTGTCGTGGCTCGCGAGCGACGACGCCGCGTACATCTCGGGCGCCCTGATCCCGGTCGACGGGGGCCTCGGCATGGGTCACTGACCCGCGTCCTCCGCGCCCCGGACGCCGCCGCAGGCGGATCGTCCGGGGCGCGTCGCGTCAGGGGAGGAGCGGGATGACCTGCGCGAGGTCGACGGGGCCGACCACGACGGGCGCCTCGCCGCGGACGCGGGGTTTCGCGTTGAAGGCGAGGCCGAGCCCGGCCGCCGCGATCATCCGCAGATCGTTGGCGCCGTCGCCGATCGCGATCGTGCGGTGCGGGGCGACGCCGTGCTCGGCGGCCCACGCGGCGAGCTGGTCGGCCTTGGCCTGCGCGTCGACGATCGCGCCGGAGACCTCGCCGGTCAGCGCCCCGCCGGAGGTCGCTAGGCGGTTCGCCCGCCAGAGGTCCACGCCGAGCCGGGGCGCGAGGTCGTCGAGGATCTCGTGGAAGCCGCCGGACACGACGCCGACGAGCCCGTCGCGCGCGTGGACCGCGTCCACGAGGTCGCCCACGCCGTGCGTCGGCTCGACGCGCGCTCGCACGCGCTCGAACGCCCCGGTCTCGACGCCCGCGAGCGCGGCGACGCGCGTGCGCAGGCTCGCGGCGAAGTCGACCTCGCCGCGCATCGCCGCCTCGGTCGCCGCGGCGACCTCGGCCCCGCGCCCCGCCTCGTCGGCGAGGAGCTCGATGACTTCGTTGCGGATGAGGGTCGAGTCGGCGTCGAGGACGATGAGGAAGCGCGCGGTCACGAGACCCGAGCGTACCGGGAGCGACGGGCGCGAGGGTGTCGCGTGCGCCCCGGGGCTCCGCGGTCGGTAGGCTCGAGGCATGACCCGTGTGCTCGAGATGAACGACGTCATCGTGCGTCGAGGCGGCCGTCACATCGTCGATCGGCTCGACTGGAGCGTGGAGGACGACGAGCGCTGGGTGATCCTCGGGCCCAACGGCGCGGGCAAGACGACCGTCCTGCAGATGGCCTACACGCTCATGTTCCCCACGAGCGGCTCGGTCGACGTGCTCGGGGAGCGGCTCGGGAAGACCGACGTGTTCGGGCTGCGCCCCCTCATCGGCTTCGCCTCCACGGCGCTCGCGCGGCGCATCCCCGCCGACGAGACGGTGCTGAACGTGGTGCTCACCGCGGCCTACTCGGTCATGGGGCGGTGGAACGAGGAATACGAGAGCATCGACGAGCGCCAGGCCCTCCGGGTGCTCGCCGACTGGAAGCTCGAGCACCTGGCCGATCGGCTCTTCGGCACGCTCAGCGACGGCGAGCGCAAGCGCGTGCAGATCGCCCGCGCCGTCATGACGGATCCCGAGCTGATGCTGCTCGACGAGCCCTCCGCGAGCCTCGACCTGGGGGCGCGCGAGGAGCTGCTGCAGCTGCTCAGCGCCTACGCGACGGCGCCAGGGACCCCGGCGATGGTCATGGTCACGCACCACGTCGAGGAGATCCCGATCGGGTTCACGCACGTGCTCCTCCTGCGCGAGGGCCGCGCCGTGGCGCAGGGTCCGATCCGCGAGACCCTGACCAGGGAGAACCTCTCGGAGACGTTCGGCATGCCGATCGCCGTGGTCGAGATGGGCGGTCGCTGGATCGCCCGCGCCGACGCGTCGTCTCGCTCCTGACGGCCGGATCCGTTCTGCTAGAATCGACGGCTGGCGCTCGAGGTGCGCCGGCATCGCCCCCGGCGATGCGATTCCCTCCTCACACACGCACCCGCAAGGACTCCGCATGAAGACTGACATCCACCCCACGTACAACGCGGTCGTTTTCCGCGACCTCGGCTCGGGCGACACGTTCCTCACCCGCTCGACCGCGACGAGCGACAAGACCATCGAGCTCGACGGCGTCGAGTACCCGGTGATCGATGTCGAGATCTCGTCGGCGTCGCACCCGTTCTACACGGGCAAGCAGCGCATCATGGACTCGGCCGGTCGCGTCGAGAAGTTCAACCAGCGCTTCAAGAACTTCGGCAAGTAAGCCGCGTACGACGAGGGCCCCGCTTCTTCGGAAGCGGGGCCCTCGTCGTACGACCGGTCAGAGGCGCAGCGTGGCCGTGCCGGCCTCGAGGTCGATGCCGTCGGGGCCGCCCGACGCGGTCGGGACGGGCGCGATGAGCATCCTCTGGGTCTGCCGTTCGCCGTCGGCGTCGTGCGCGCTCGGGCGCCACACGGCGTCGAACGATCCGCCGATGGCGGAGAGCCGGTACCGGCGGGCGAGACGATCACGGGGCATGGCGCGACCGTATCAGGGGGATCAGCGGATCGGCCAGCCGCCCTCGAGGGTTTCGCCCGGCTGCAGCTTCCCGATCTTCACGAAGTAGGCGCCGAGGCTGTCGGCCTGCGCGCGGGCCCAGCCGACCTGCTGCGCGTGCAGCTCCGCCGGGGTGCCGGGCAGGTCGGCGGCGTAGCGCTCCGCCTGGGCGAGGGCGATGCGGCCCGCGGCGATCGCGTCGGCCGACGCCTCGTGTGCGTCGTCGAGCGAGACGCCGTAGTGCGCCGCGACGATGTCGAGCGTGCGCTTCCCGCGGCGGTAGGTGTCCTGCTGCTTGTCGATCACGAGGGGATCCACGACGGGC
Organism: Microbacterium sp. gxy059; assembly: GCF_050958665.1. Lineage (NCBI taxonomy): Bacteria > Bacillati > Actinomycetota > Actinomycetes > Micrococcales > Microbacteriaceae > Microbacterium > Microbacterium sp. gxy059. The sequence goes on from NZ_JAMXWT010000002.1 coordinate 113,215, forward strand.
GACGGATCCGCGAGCGGCGCGAAGCCGTGGCGGCGCGCCTCGTTCGCCAGCACGGAGAAGTCGAAGGGCGCGTTGTAGGCGACGACGGGGATGCCGGCGTCGAGCAGGCGGCCGAGGGAGGCGACGATCTCGCCGACGACCTCGCGGGCGTCGCGCCCCTCCGCGCGGGCGCGCTCGGTGGTGAAGCCGTGCACGGCCGCGGCGCCGGCGGGGATCTCGATGCCCGGATCGGCGATCCAGCTCTCCGCCTCCAGCACGGCGCCGGTCTCGTCGAGCACGCCCACGAAGGCCGTGACGATGCGGTCGGAGCGCACGTCCACTCCGGTCGTCTCGAGGTCGAACACCGCCACGCGGGAGAAGAGGCGCCCCGGCTGGGGGGCGAACTGCGCGGCGAGCTGCTCGAAGGCCATCGTGATCTCCTGATCGGCGGTGTCGGGGGAGTCGGCCGGGATCCGGCCGTCGGCGTCGAAGAGCGCCTCGACCAGCGCGTCGTCCCGACGCGTCGGGCGTCGGCGCGCGCCCGACGCGGGGCGCGGCAGCCAGCTCGGCTTCTCTCCGGGGTGGTCGAGATCGGACACCGCGAACAGCGGCGGCGGATCGGGCCACGTGGTGGTCATGCCTCGACGGTAGGCGCTGGCGGGCGGCGCACAGGGCACGCCACTCCGTGCGCCTTAGACTTGCGGCCGTGCCGGTGCCCTCTCCCTACGACGCGCTCCTCGCGCGGGTCCCCGTCGTCCGCCGCGAGATCGAGGCGGGGGGAACGCGCACGGCGTTCTGGGAGTACGGATCCTCCGACGCCCCCGTCACGATCCTCGCGGTCCACGGCTTCCGGGGCGACCACCACGGGCTCGAGCCCGTGGTGGCGCACCTCCCCGAGGCCCGATGGATCATGCCCGACCTCCCGGGGTTCGGCGAGACGCCGCCCGTCGCGGGACGCGAGCACGATCTCGACTGCTACGTCGACTGGCTCCGGGCGTTCGCGTCCCGCATCGCCCCGGGGGCGGTGGTGCTCGGGCACTCGTTCGGGTCGATCGTCGCGGCGGAGGCGGTGGCCCGCGGGCTCGAGACGCCGCGGCTCGTGCTCGTCAACCCCATCGGCGCGCCCGCCCTGGCGGGTCCGCGCGGGCTGCTCACGCGCCTCGCGATCCTCTACTACTCCGCGAGCGCACGTCTCCCGCGACGCATCGGCGAGGGACTGCTGCGGTCGCGCGTCATCGTGCGGATCATGAGCGTCGCGATGGCGAAGACGCGCGAGAAGCGGCTGCGGCGCTGGATCCACGACCAGCACGACCGGTTCTTCTCGGGGTTCAGCGACCGAGACACCCTGCGCCAGGCGTTCGTGACGAGCGTGTCCCACGACGTGCGCGCCGCCGCCCCGCGCGTCGCGCAGCCGACGCTGCTCGTCGCCGCGGTGCAGGACGACATCACGCCCATCGAGGCGGAGAGGCGCCTCGCGACGATGTTCGCCCGCGCCGAGCTCGTGGAGATCGACGGCGTCGGGCATCTCATCCACTACGAGAAGCCGGCAGAGGCCGCCTCAGAGATCCGCGGATTCGTCGGGGCGTGAGCGCTTCCTCGCCCGTGCGACGCGGGTGACGATCACGGCGACCACCAGCACGGCGGCCGCGAGGATCATCCACCAGCCCGGCGCGATGGCGAGCGCCTCGATGGCGAGGGTCTGCTGCTCGACGACGGGTGCGGTGCCGGATGCGGTGGCGGGGACCACGGGCGAGACGGCGACCGCGGCGCGGAAGAAGGGCGACCACGACGAGAGGCCGTCGAGCTGGGTGCGGACCGTGACCTCGGCGGCGGGCAGCATCTCCTCGAGGTCGTGCAGATCGGCTGCGGAGCCGGCCGTGGAGATCAGCTCGACGTCCTGCATGCGGATCAGCTGCGCCGCCGAGAGCCGCGTGTTCCCCGCGTTCTGCGCGGTGTAGGCGACCTCGGCCGATGCCGGATCCCAGGGCCAGAACCCCGTCTCGACCGCGAGCCCTCCGTCGGCGAGGCGGAGGGATGCGCGGAGGTCGCCCGCGACCTCCACGGTCACGCGCGTCGCGTATCGCATATCCGCCGAGACGGCGTCTCCTGAGCTCTCCAGGACGGTGAGCAGGGCAGCCGCGTGCTCTCCCGGCTCGGCGTCGTCGGGCACGGCGACCGAGAACGGGAGCCGGGCGGTGTCGCCGGGGGCGATCGTGAGCTCGTCGAGCTCGGGACGGATCCATGCTCCCGCTCCGTCGGGTTCGGCATCGGCGATCTCGAGACGCCCGATCTCGTCGGTGAGGGCGTCGGCCGCGGCGACGTCGAGGGTCAGCTCATCTGCTCCCGCGTTGCGGACGAGCACCGCGTCGGAGACCTGCTCTCCCGCGTCGACCGCGTAGGCGAACGAGGTGCGCTCCTCTCCGACGTTCGTGATGACGGGGGTCATGCTCCAGGCGACATCCCCGTCATCCGCGGCGGCGGGGCTGGGAGCCCAGAGGACGGCGGATGCGGCGAGGGCGGCGAGCAGAGCGAGGGACGTGCGGTGCATGGTCGGTTTCCTTCGGAAGGGGCGGGGAGGGGAGGGGCAGGCAGACTGCCCCTCCCCGCCGGGGATCACTGGATGACGGTGACGGACAGCGTCGAGGTGTAGTCGCCCGCCGCCTGGCCGAGGGGCAGGCGCAGCAGCAGGTCGGCTCCGATCACGGCGGTGTCGAGGCCCTTGAACTCGTCGCTCGGCGCGGCGGCGAGCACGGAGCTCTCGGCGAGTCCGCCGTCGACGCGCGGCGTGACCGCCTCGCCGGCGACGGCGCCCGCGCCCTCGTGTCGGACGGCGGGCGTCCAACCGAGCGCTTCGGACCCGAACGACTCGTCGCCCGCGCGGAACTCGTCCGCGCGGCCCGTGATGCTCCAGGTGCCGACCGGGTGCGCACGCGTGTCGGTGACCTCGATGTCGTTGAGGACGCCGGAGGCGACGTAGCCGTCGCCCAGCTGCCGGGCGGTGCCGAGCGAGACGACGTCCTGCGAGCGGAAGCGCCAGGTGAACTCGCCGCTCGGCCGGGGAGCGTCGGGCACGGAGACGGCGAGCGCCTGCTCGTTCTCGGCGAGCTCCGGCTCCTCGGGAGGCACAGCGCCGCCCTGGTTGTAGCGCAGGTTCCAGCCGACGAGCTGGTCGGGGCGGTCGGTGATGATGCCGTCGACGCCCATCGCCGTGAGGTCGGCCCAGCGCGACGCGTCGTTGTGCGTCCACGAGAACACCCCCATCCCCGCCTCGTGGGCGGCGGCGACGGCCTCCGGCGTCGGCGCGGACGGGTTCACGGCGTCCGCGCCGAGCGCGGCCGCTCGCTCGATCGTCTGCTGGTCGAGGCCTCCGACGAGCCACCCGAGCGTGAGATCCGGGGCCGCGGCGGCGACGTTCTCGACCGTCGTCGCGCTGAAGCTCTGCGCGAACACGCGGTCGGCGAGGTCGTAGTCGCCGATCATCCCGATGGTCATCTCGACGTCTTCCGGCGACCAGTCGCCCTTGTACTCGAGCAGCAGGTCGGCGCCGCCGTTCGAGACGTAGGTGAGGACCTCGTCGAGCGTCGGGATGACCGTGCCCGCGTAGGCGGGCGAGAACCACGAGCCCGCATCGAGCGCGCGGATCTCCTCGAGCGTCAGGTCGGAGACGCGGCCCGTGCCGTCCGTGGTGCGATCGACGGTGTCGTCGTGGATGACGACGGGCACGCCGTCCTTCGTGAGGTCGATGTCGATCTCGAAGTAGTCGGCGCCGGCGCGGGTCGCCGCGACGAAGGCGGGCATGGTGTTCTCGGGGGCGAGCGACGAGTTGCCGCGGTGCGCGGCGACGACGCCGGTCTCGCCGGGGCTGCGGTGCTCGATCGCAGGCAGGGGCTCGACCTCCTCGACGACGAGGTTGTCGAAGCGCACGCGGGAGCCGTTGACGATGAGCCCGAGCACGCCGTCGCCCGAGCGCACGAGCTGGCGGGTGCGCATGATCTCCTGGCCGTCGACGTACCAGATGCCCGTCGATCCGCGCACCTCCACCCGCAGATGCGCGTCGGCGCCGACGCCGATCGGCTCGGCCGTCGATCCCGTGTCGGTGACGTTCCAGGTCTGCCCCGCCGTGCGCTGGGCGAACTCGACGCCGTTCGGAGCGCTCGAGCCGTTGCGCAGCGCGGCATGCTGCCAGGGGACGGATCCGTCGGCCGGGGCGTCGAGCACGAGCGCGAGCCAGCGCGCGCTGTCGCGCGCGTCGTCGAAGCGGATGTCGACGTCGATCGCGTAGTCGCGGTGGTGGGAGCCGAAGAGGATCTTCGCGTCCTTGTCTCCGCTCGTCCCGACGAGCGCGCCGTCCTCGACCGCCCAGTCTCCGTCGATCACGGTCCAGTCAGCAGGGATCTCCCCGTCGTCGAACGACTCGGAGAGGAGGGTGCCGTCGTCCTCCGCGGAGGCGGGCGCGGGCGGGGGATCGGCGATGTCGGCGGAGGCCGGGGCGGACGCGAGTCCGGCGATCAGAGTCGCGGCGATCGCGCCGACGGCTCCGGACCGCACGAGATGCGCAGTGCGCATGGTCATGTGGTTCCTTCCTGAGCGGTGAGGTCGCGGGCATGTCGCCCGGGACCTCACCAGACAAGAAGGCGTCGGCGTCGCGCGGCTGTCGATCGGGCGACGTCCGGATCGCGTCGCGGCGAAGAACGGGTGTCGCGCCTCTGACGGTTCCGCCGAGCGGTCATGCGTCGTCGTCACGGGCCGAGTTGACGATGCTGATCGCCGTCGCGGTCGCGAGGTACCGATCGTCGCTGCTCTCGAAGGGGCGGCCGTCGAACGTGCGCGCGGCGCGCTGGATCCGCAGCAGCGGGGTCGTGCGGCTCACGCCGAGCAGGCGCGCGTCTTCGGATGTCGGCAGCGTCGCGGAGATGAGGTGCTCGCCGTGCGCGAGCTGCGGGCCGTGCTGACGCTCGACGATCTCCATGATGGATCGCGCGTCGTCCGGCAGATCGGAGATCGTCGGGATCAGCCACTCCGGGTAGGTGGTGCGCTTGACCATGACGGGAGCGTCGTCGATCGACTGCAGGCGCGTGAGGCGGAACACGGGGCTGCGCGGACGGATCCCGAGGGTGCGCGCCTCGGTGGCGGTCGCCCGGCCGAGGGCGCCGGACACGGTGCGTCCGCCCGGCTCGTGGCCGATCGCGCGCGCCCACTGTCCGAAGGAGCGCAGGCGGGTGGCGTCCTGAGCGAGGATGCGTCGGTGGACGATCCAGCGATTGCCCTGCCGGGAGAGGAGCTCCCGCGCGTCGCTCAGCTCGTCGAGTGCGCGCCGCACGGTTCCTCGCGCGACCCCGAAGCGGCGGGCGAGCGCCGACTCGCTCGGCAGGAAGTCACCTGGGCGCAGGCGTCCGGCGTCGATGTCGGCGGCGAGCGCGGACGAGACCGTGCGGTGCTTCGGAGCCGGGACGGATGCGGGGTCGTCGTCCGGGGAAGCGAGCATGGCGACCATCGTGGCGATGGCTCATGAACGGCGGGTGTCCTCCCGGTGCCGTGCGGCGGCCGCCTCAGCGATCCGCGGATTCGTCGGGGCGTGAGCGCTCAGCGGGTCGGCTCGCGGCGGGCGAGCTCCATGAGGCCGGAGACGCGGTAGGGGATCGCCTCGCTCATGACGAGCTGGGTCTCGGTGCGGGAGACCCCCGCGATGGCGAGGATCCGCGCGTCGACGTCGAAGAGGTGCCTCGCGTCGCGGCAGGCGACGAGCGCGACCATGTCGATCTGACCGGAGACGCCGTGCACCTGCACGATCTCGGGCACGCGGCTCAGCTCGTCGGTGATCGCCTGGAGGGCCGACTGGGTGACCCCGATCGAGATGAACGCCTGCAGCGGGAAGCCGAGGGCGGCGGGCGAGATCGAGCGCTCGGCCGATTGGAACACGCCGGCCTTCTCGAGGCGCGACATGCGCGCCTGCACGGTGTTGCGCGACAGACGCAGCTTCTCGGCGAGCGCGACGACGGTCGCGCGCGGGTCGGCCGACAGCGCGGCGACGAGCTCGAGATCGACGTGATCCAGGGAGGTCATAGTGCGGAACGCTACCAGCTCTCCGCGACGTCGAATGCACAGAATGCTCATCCGTTATCGGAACGATTGCGCGTCGTGCGCGTCTTCCCGCACAGAACTGCGGGTAACGCGCGGTGCGTCAGGACCCGCTGTAGGACACGACGCGCAGATCCGAGCCCGCGACCTCGATGACCTGCTGCGACCCGTTCCCGATCCGCTCGCCCGTGCGGGGCAGGCGCCCGCCCGTGACGTCGCGCAGGAGCCGGGCGATCAGGCCGCCGTGCGCGACGGCGATGACGGGCCGCCCCTCGGCGTCGTCGGCGATGGCGCGCAGCTCCCTCCGCGCCCGGGCGACGACCTCCTCGTCGGTCTCGGCGCCGGGGATCTCGACGCCGCCCGGGTAGCGCTCCCAGTACTCCTCGAGGCGCATGCCCTCCGCGTCTCCGTAGGCGCGCTCGCGCAGGTCGGGCCGCACGGCGGGCTCGCCCAGGCCCAGTGCGCTGCCGATGATCTCGGCGGTCTCGCGGGCGCGCACGAGCGGGCTGGCGACGAGCAGCTCCCAGTCTCCGCCGCGCAGTGCCTCGGCGGCCGCGGCCGCCTGCGCGCGCCCCGTGTCGTTGAGCGGGATGTCGCTCAGTCCCTGCAGCCGCCCCTCGCGGTTCCACTCGGTCTGTCCATGGCGTACGAGAGCGATGAGAGTCACGCCCGTGAGCCTATCGGGCGGCGTCGCTCCCCAGCGCCGCGGCGAGGCTGGAGAGCGCCTCGCTCGTCCCCGCATCGATCCTCAGGTCGACGCGCGCGTCCGCCTTCGTCTCGCCGCGGTTGACGACGACGATCGGCAGCCCGCGTCGTCGCGCGCGCTCCACGACGCGGATCCCGCTGTTGACGGCGAGCGAGGATCCGGCGACGAGCAGCGCGTCGGCCGAGGCGACGAGCTGCTCCGCGGCGCGGAACCGGGCCCGCGGCACGAACTCCCCGAAGAACACCACGTCGGGCTTGAGCACGCCGGAGCAGACCGAGCAGACGGGGACGGTCGCGTGATCCGCGGTCTCGGGCACGACATCGCCGTCGGGCCCGAGGGGCACGTCGTCCGGCACGGCGAGCCACGGATTGTCGCGCTCCATCCGCGCGGCGATCGCTCGCCTGTCGAACACCTGCCCGCAGCGCAGGCAGAGCGCTCGGCGCATCGTGCCGTGCACCTCGACGACGCGGGACGAGCCGGCGCGCAGGTGCAGGCTGTCGACGTTCTGGGTGATGACGCCCGTCGTCCGCCCGTCGGCCTCGAGCCGCGCGAGCGCGAGATGGCCGGGGTTGGGGCGCGCGGCCTGGAACGCGCGCCATCCGAGGTGGGATCCCACCCAGTAGCGGCGCCTGGCCGCCTCGTCGGAGAGGAACGTGCGCCACGTCATGGGCGTGCGCGGGCGGGCGTCCGCGCCGCGGTAGTCGGGGATCCCCGAGTCGGTGGACACGCCGGCGCCCGTGAGGACGGCGATCCGCCGGCCGTCCAGCAGATCGGCGGCGCGCGAGACGCCCTCGGAGAGGGGGAGGATCGTCGGAGACGTCACGGTCCCGATCCTAGGAGTCACGGAGGGCGCGCAGGCCGGTGCGCGAGGATGGTCGCATGCAGATCGAGCGGATCGACGACCCTGCCCACCCGAGCCTGTCGGACTACCGCGACCTCACGGACGTCGCGCTGCGCCGGGTGCTCGAGCCCGCGGAGGGGCTCTACATGGCCGAGTCGGCGAAGGTGCTCGGGAGGGCGATCGCGGCGGGGCATCGGCCGCGGTCCGTGATGACCGCGGAGAAGTGGCTGGACGACGCGACCGCCCTCGTCGGGGATCTCGACGTGCCGGTCTTCGTCGTGCCCGACGCGGTGGCCGAGCAGGTGACGGGATACACCGTGCACCGGGGGCTCCTCGCGGCGATGCGCCGGCCCGCGCTCCCGGCCGTGGCGGACGTCCTCCGCGATGCCCGCACGGTCCTCGTGCTCGAGGACATCGTCGACCATACGAACGTGGGGGCCGCGTTCCGCGGCGCCGCGGGGCTCGGAGCTGACGCGGTGCTCGTGACGCCCCGGTGCGCCGACCCCCTCTACCGTCGCAGCGTGCGCGTGTCGATGGGCACGGTGTTCCAGGTGCCGTGGACGCGTCTGCCCGACTGGTTCCCGAGCGAGGGAGAGGGGGCGCGCGACCTCCTGCACGCGAGCGGGTTCCGCATCGCGGCGATGGCGCTCGACGACGACGCGATCCCCCTCGACGCCTACGCCGCGGATCGACCCGAGCGGGTCGCGTTCGCGATGGGATCCGAGGGGCCGGGGCTCTCGCGGCGCGCGCTCGCCGCGGCCGACGACACGGTCATGATCGCCATGGCGGGCGGGGTGGACTCCCTCAACGTCGCCTCGGCGAGCGCCGTCGCGCTCTGGGCGCTGCGGCACCCGCCGGCGCGCTGACGCCTCGCCCGGGGCGTCAGGCGCCTGCCGTCAGGCGCGCGACGGCCCGCGCGACCTCCCGCGGGTCCCGGTCGCCGTCATCGAGGGCGCGATGGATCGTGAGCCCCTCGATGAGCGCGTCGAGGAGACGGGCGGTCTCGGCGTCGAAGTGGCGCTCGAGCGCGGCGCGGCTGCGGGCCATCCACGCGGCGGTGAGCGCTCGATAGGCCGGTTCGCGGGCCGCGAGCGTGTACAGCTCGTGGGTGAGCACGAGCTCGCGCGGACTCCCGAAGACGTCGTCGAGGACGATCGACACGATCGCGTCGCGGGCCGAGGCGGGGTCCGGGGCGTCGGCCATGCGCCGGGCGAAGCGGTCGCTGACCGCGGAGGAGAAGCGGGAGAGCGCCTCGTGCAGGAGCTCGTCGATCCCGTCGAAGTGGTAGGTCATCGACCCCAGAGGCACGCCAGCGGCGTCGGCCACGCGGCGGTGCGAGACGCCGGCGACGCCCCGCTCGGCGATGACGTCGAGACAGGCGTCGATGATGCGGTCGCGCCGGTCGGGGTCGTTGCGTCGGCCGCGGCGGCTCCCGGGCTCAGGCGTCATCGTCCGCCTCCCGGACGCTCCGGATCACGCGCGCGGGGTTGCCGACCGCGACGACGTCCGCGGGGATGTCGCGCGTGACGACGGATCCGGCACCCACGACGCTGTTGTCGCCGATCGTCACACCCGGGCAGACGATGACCCCGCCGCCGAGCCAGACGTTGTCGCCGATGACGATCGGCTCCGCGGCCTCGAGCTTGTCGCGTCGGGGGTCGGGGGCGATCGGGTGCGTGGGGGTGAGGAGCTGCACGTGGGGGCCGATCTGGCAGTCCTCGCCGATCGTGATCGGGGCGACGTCGAGCGCCGTGAGACCGTAGTTGGCGAAGCTGCGCGCTCCGATCGAGATGTTCTCGCCGTAGTCGACGAACAGCGGCGGCTTCACGTACGCGTCGTCGCCGAGGCTCCCGATGAGGTCGGCCAGCACCTCGCGGGCGGAGGCGTCGCCCGCGGCCTCCCGGCGGGCGTAGAGCCCCATGAGACGCACCGCGCGGCGCGCCCGGCGCTCGTTCTCCGGATCGTCGGCGATGTAGAGGTCGCCCGCCAGCATGCGCTCGCGGTTCGTGCGGGGGTCTCCGGCGAAGTGGTCGGTCATGAGCAGGACGCTACCATCTTATGCGTACGATCGTACGCACAAGATGACAGGTCGAGCGGATCCGGTTCGCGGGTCGTCCGCTGTGTGGGCGGGCGCCGTGGGGTCCTGGCGGTGATCGCGAGAACGGCGGATCCCGGGGCGACGGGGTTCGCTGTTCTCGGGTCGTCCGCTTTCCCGGGGCGCGTCGTGGTCTCAGGCGGTGAGCGCGGGTCCGTCGCGGTCAGGCGCCCGCGTCGCCCCCGGCGAACGGCGCCGCGTCGGGGCGCTTCGGCTGCAGGCCGTCTCCCGACGACTGGTGACGCAGGCGGCGCAGCACCCACGGCACGAGATGGGTGCGCGCCCAGACGAGATCCTCGCCGCGCGCCGCGCGCCAGGTGCGGGCGGGGAGGGGATCCGGCTCGAGGTGCGCGAGATCGTTCGGCACGTTGAGCGTGCGCAGCGCCATGCGCGCGACCTCGTGGTGGCCGAGGGCATTCAGATGCAGCCGGTCGTCGGCCCAGAAGCGCGGATCCTGGATCTCCCGCAGCGCCCAGAGGTCGGCGACGATGGCGTCGTGCCGCTCGGCGACGGCGCGCACGTTCTCGTTGTAGATCGCGATCTTGCCGCGCATCGCCCGGAAGACGGGGTTCCAGCCGACGTCGAAGCCCGTGAACACGACGACCGCCGCGCCCGTCGCGGACAGGCGCGAGACCGCGCCGTCGAGGAGATCCGCGATCTCGTCCGGATCCGTGCCCGGCCGCAGCACGTCGTTACCGCCCGCGCAGATCGTGAGGAGATCCGGCTGGAGCGCCACGGCGGCGTCGATCTGATCGTCGAGGATCTGCCGGATGAGCTTGCCGCGCACGGCGAGGTTCGCGTACGAGAACCCCTCCGCCTGCTGCGACAGCACCTCCGCCACGCGATCGGCCCAGCCGCGGTGCCCTCCCGGGGCGGACGGCTCGGGGTCGCCGATGCCCTCCGTGAACGAATCGCCGACCGCGACGAAGCGCCGCCAGGGGTGGGAGTCGTCGTTCGGCACGTACGGCGTGCGCGGGTCGTTCGGATCGGTCATCGCTGCTCCTCATCGGTCGACCAGCCGAATCTAGCCGCTCGACATGTGCGGCGGGGCGGCGCCTGTGAGGATCCGCGTCTCGATGTCGGAGGTCGCGACTATCGTGGACGCTCGTGGTTCTGAGTCCGTCCTTCCCCCAGAGAGCCCCGCGGGGCACCGCGGGCAGGCTGCGCGCCTGGCAGCAGGAGGCCCTCGACCAGTTCTTCGAGGCCGACAAGCGCGACTTCCTCGTCGCGGCGACCCCCGGCGCCGGCAAGACGACCTTCGCCCTCACCGTCGCGCGCGAGCTGAGGCAGCGCGGGGAGATCGACCGCGTCATCGTCGTGTGTCCCACCGAGCACCTCAAGACGCAGTGGGCCGACGCCGCCGCGCGCGTGAGCATCCGCCTCGATCCGACCTTCTCCAACAGCGCGCCCCACCTGGCGCGCCACTACCACGGCGCCGTCGTCACGTACGCGCAGGTCGCCGTGAAGTCCGCGCCGCACACGAAGCTCACGAAGGAGGGGCGCACGCTCGTCATCCTCGACGAGGTGCACCACGGCGGCGACGCGCTCAGCTGGGGCGACGCGATCCGCGACGCCTACACCCCGGCGAAGCGCCGGCTGCTGCTGAGCGGAACGCCCTTCCGCAGCGACGACGCGCCGATCCCGTTCGTCGAGTACGCGCCCGATGCGCAGGGCCTGCGCACGTCGGTCACCGACTACAACTACGACTACGGCCGCGCGCTCGCCGACGGCGTCGTGCGGCCCGTGCTGTTCCACGTCTACTCCGGCCACATGACCTGGCGCACGCGCGCCGGAGACGAGTACGAGGCGCACCTCGGCCAGGACAACACGAAGGACATCACGAGCCAGGCCTGGCGCACGGCGCTCGACCCCGAGGGCGACTGGATGCCCGCCGTGCTCCGCAGCGCCGATCAGCGCCTGTCAGAGATCCGCCACCACGTGCCCGACGCGGGCGGCCTCGTGATCGCCACGGATCAGCAGAACGCGCGCGCCTACGCCGAGATCCTGCGGCGCCTCACGGGGCAGCGGCCCACGGTCGTGCTCAGCGACGAGGCCGACGCGTCGAGCCGCATCGAGCAGTTCTCCCAGAACGCCTCCCGGTGGATGGTCGCCGTGCGCATGGTGTCGGAGGGCGTGGACGTGCCGCGCCTCGCCGTCGGCGTGTACGCGACGAGCTCCTCGACGCCGCTGTTCTTCGCCCAGGCGATCGGGCGCTTCGTCCGGGCTCGCCGCCAGGGGGAGGCCGCGAGCATCTTCCTGCCGCAGGTGCCGCAGCTGATGAGCCTCGCGAGCGAGATGGAGAAGCAGCGCGATCACGTGCTCGATCGTCCGAAGGGCGACGAGGACGGCCTCGACGACGGGCTCCTCGCCGAGGCGGAGCGCGAGGAGCGCGCCTCCGACGATCTCGCGCAGGACGAGGAGTTCTCGTTCCAGTCGCTGTCGTCGACCGCGCACTTCGACTCGGTCGTGTTCGACGGGCAGCAGTTCGGACAGCTCGCGGTGCCCGGATCCGAGGAGGAGCAGGAGTTCATCGGGCTACCGGGCCTGCTGGATCCCGAGCACGTGCACGACCTGCTCATGCAGCGCCAGGCGCGGCAGTCGAAGCACCGTCAGGCGCGGGAGGCTCAGGAGCAGCAGACGGGCGTCGAGCCGAGCCTGCCTGCGCCCCTGCATCGCACGCTGAAGGAGCAGCGCCAGCTGCTGAACAGCCTCGTCGGCGTCTACGCCAACCAGACGGGCGAGGCACACGGGCAGGTGCACGCCTGGCTGCGGCGCACGTGCGGAGGGCCCGCCGTCGCGCAGGCGACCGTCGCCCAGCTGCAGGCCCGCATCGACCTGCTGCGCAAGCGCGTGCGCCGCTGATCCCGGGCGCTCTTCGGCGCCCCGAAAAGCTTCGAATGCGGCTGACCGCGGCACGGCGGGCGGGGGCGTCGGCCTACGTTGGGTGAGGCCCCGCGGAGCATCCCGCGGGGCGAGCCACGACCCGGGAGCGACATGCCCACCCCCGCAGCAGACTCCGCACCCGCGACGGCATCCGACCGCCGCCGCTGGGCGCAGTACCTCGCAGACGAGCGCGCCGAGGGCGCCGTCTACCGCAGCCTCGCCGCGCGCCGCGCGGGGGAGGAGCGCGAGATCCTCCTCTCCCTCGCCGAGGCCGAGAAGCGGCACGAGGAGCACTGGCTGGGCCTGCTCGGCGGGGAGCCCCAGAGGATGCCGCGCGCCAGCCTGCGCTCGCGCTCCACGGCGTGGCTCGCGCGCCGCTTCGGGTCGATCTTCACGCTCGCGCTCGCGCAGCGCGCCGAGGCGCGCTCGCCGTACGACACCGACCCGCACGCATCGCCGGCGATGGCGGCCGACGAGAAGGTGCACCACGAGGTCGTGCGCGGGCTCGCCGCCCGGGGGCGACGCCGCCTGTCCGGCACGTTCCGCGCCGCCGTGTTCGGCGCCAACGACGGCCTCGTCAGCAACCTCGCCCTCGTGATGGGCATCGGCGCCACGGGCGTCGCGCCGCAGTTCGTGCTGTTCAGCGGCGTCGCCGGGCTCCTCGCGGGCGCGCTGTCGATGGCGGCGGGGGAGTTCGTCTCCGTGCGATCGCAGCGGGAGATGCTCGACTCGACGGAGCCGAGCGACTACGCCGACGCCGGTCTGCCCGACCTCGACCTCGACGCCAACGAGCTCGCTCTCGTCTATCGGGCGCGCGGCATGGGCCAGGACGATGCGCTCGAGCAGGCGAACCGCGTGCTCGCCCGCGCCCGCGCCGGCAAGACGCCCACCCGCCCGACGGCGATCGACGGACACGAGGTCGTGGGCGGCGCGTGGAAGGCGGCCGCGTCGAGCTTCCTGTTCTTCGCGGGGGGCGCGATCATCCCGGTGCTGCCGTGGATCTTCGGGCTGTCGGGCATCGCGGCGGTCGCGCTCGCGCTCGCCCTCGTCGGGCTGGCGCTCCTCGCGACGGGCGCGACGGTCGGCCTCCTGTCGGGGGCGGCGCCGCTGCCGCGCGCCCTGCGCCAGCTGGCGATCGGCTTCGGCGCCGCGGCGGTGACCTACGTGCTGGGCCTCGTCTTCGGCGTGTCGCTCGGCTGACGGGAGTGTGGCGCGCCCGGGATCCGCTCTGGTTCGCCCGCGCCCCGGAGGGGTGGTAATGTTTTCTCTTGGTTCGCCCCGCGGAACGAAACGGGAAGCGAGCGGACCACACCCAATGCGCGGGTGGCGGAATAGGTAGACGCGCTAGCTTGAGGTGCTAGTGCCCGTATTAGGGCGTGGGGGTTCAAGTCCCCCCTCGCGCACAGAGTTCGAAGGCCCCGGATCCTGATGGATCCGGGGCCTTCGGCGTTGGCGGGAGGTACCGCCGCGCTCAGCGTACGATCTGCGGAGGACGCCTGCTCACGTGCCGCACGGGGACGGCAGGCTGCGTGCAGGGCGCACCGAACGCCACGAGGAGCGCGAGATGGACACGGATCACCTGGAGAGCATCATCGACGCGTATCAGCGCGGCGAGGCCGATTCGGATGCGCTGCGGCATGCGGGAGCGCTCTTCGCGTTCGACGGGATCGCCGGGAACGGCGGCCTCGTGGGCGGCGCGATCGAGAACTGCTTCCACGCCGGTGATGAGGACACGCTGGTGCGGGACGCGGTCGAGGCGTTTCGCTGGTACGGCCTGGGCGACGTGGCCGACCTGATCGAGCGCGCTGACCGGGAGTACCGGCGCTTCCGGCCGACGGGCGGGGAGGACATCGACGAGGCCGACGAGAAGCTCTGGGACGAGCTCGACGAGCTCTACGAGGAGGTGGCGTCGGACGAGGCGATCGAGTCCGTCGTGCGTCGGCGGATCCCGGAGCTGTTCGTCGGCGACGCACCGCAGTAGCGGCGGGGGACTGCCGGCAAGGTCGCGGAGGCCGTCGGATCGGTCCAGGCCACCCGAGGCCGGCAGGGGTGCGTGGTGCTCAGGATGCTCTGGCCGATGCGGCTGGCGATATGCGCGACGCGTTCGGTTCCGTCCGGGCGGAGGCGGACAGCCGTATGCTGCGCTCGCGGCCACGCCAGCCCGATTCCGAGGCCCTCGCCTACGTCGTCCCCGCGACCCGGAGCGTGTCGATGAGAGCCCAGACCACCATCACGGCGAGCAGCGGGAGGGCGAGCACAGTGGCCGGCACGCCGAAGGAGCCGAGGACGAGGATCGCGTCGAGGCCGACGAGGAAGAGCAGGATGCGGACCATCATCCGCTCGCTGCGCCGATGGAACTCCTCCGCCTCGTCCTCCTCGACCCTCGGCGCGTTGTTGTGCAGGTCGGTGCGGCGCGACAGCCATGCGACGCCCACGATGACCGCGAGGAGGACCGCCCCGAGCAGCAGCGCGACCCAGCGCGGACCGAATCCGTCGGCCCGACCGAGAAGGTCGAAGTGCGTCGGGATCGTCGCGGGCAGGAACGGGAACCGGACGACGAGCGCGACGGAGAGCACCGCGGCGACGATGAGACCCCCGCGGCGGGCCGGAGGCACCCAGCGGATGCTCGTGAACCGATCGCGCCCCGCGTGCACGTGGTTCACGTGCCGGGGCGCGGGATCGCTCGGGGTCATGCGTCTTCCTCCTCGCCGGCGTGCGTCGCTCCCTCCACGGTAGGGCAAGGATCCGCGATGGTGCGTCCCGTCTGAGTCCCCAAGTCTTCGCGAAGTCCCCAGCCAATGGCGGGGGAATTCGCGAAGACTTGGGGACTTGTGGGGCGCTCACCCCAGCAGCAGCGCGTGGGGGTCGGCGGGGGAGACGCGGAACGGGAGCACGCGGCCCGGCTGCCAGTTCGGCAGGGCCGCCGCGGCGATCACCGTGCGGTACGCGGTCTCGTACGGCTCGCGGCCGTCGATGCGCACCTCGAGCCGCACGTCGTAGACCGTCGCGCCCTCGAACGCCTCCGCAGTCGGGGCGAGCGAGAGCACCCGCCCCGATGCGGCGAGGCCCCGCTGGTGGAAGGCGAGGTTCGCGAACGGATCCGGCACCGCGGCCCCGTACACTCCGCGCGACGCGTCTCGCGCGACGCGCGACCAGTGCTCGGCGGCGTCGGCCGACACCCGGATCGACTCCGCGATGTCCATGTGCCGCCGGTTCTCGCGCGCGACCGCCCAGAGCCGCCGCAGGTCGCGGAAGAGGCCCATCGGCCGGCTCAGCTCGTGAACGCGATGCGCTGGCGGTCGGCCGGATCCACGGCCACCGCGTGCGCGGATCCCGCGGCGTAGTTCGCGACGAACTGCGCCGGCACCATCTCGCGCTTGCGCACCGTGTAGGGCGCCTCGCCCGGCAGCGTCACCTCGACTTCGAGGAGGAACCACGCGTTGCCCGCCGTGCGCTCGCCCGTGTCCGTCGCCTGGACGATGACCGACTCGCCCGGCGCGCCGACGGCGATGATGCGGTTCAGCTCCCGCCCGTAGGCGTTCAGCTCATCGTGGTCGGCCTGCATCTGCGCCCCGACGGCCGGAGCGGTCGCCATCGTCGGCAGCGAGCCGTCGGTCCAGCCGGCCTGGGCCATCTGCTCCGCCGCGAGCCGCTGCGCCGCCTGCGCCTGAGCCGCCGCGTCGCCGGCCGCCTTCTTCGCTCGGTCGAACAGTCCCATGATCCGCTTCCTCTCGGTTCCGCCGGGCGCGGGTGCGTCCGGCGGAACCAGCCTCGCGGCGCCCTGCGCCTCCCGATCACGGATTCGGCGGCGTCAGGGCGCCCACGCCGTCGTGAACGCGGCCCAGAGGAGGGGCGAGCGCGCCGGATCCCCCGTTGCCGCCCACTGCTCGGCCTGTGCGCGCTGCCATGCGCCGAGCGCGGCCACCGGATCCGGGCGATCCTGCGCGTCGTCGACCGCGCGCACGGCCTCCGAGAACGCGAGGACGGGCGACCCCGTCGCCTGGGCGATGCCCGCGTCGGTCGGCAGCGTCCACCGCGCGGCCGCGACGTGCTCGGTACCGCGGCGCACGAACGCCGACACGAGGCCAGACGGCTCGACGAACCCGTGATCGCCGCCCGACGCGCACGCGAGGAGCGCGACGCGTGCCGGGGCGCGCCACGGGCCGTCCCGATCGCCGTGCACGATGTCGGCGGCGCTCAGCGGGCGGTGCGCCCCGACAGGCTCGGCCCGCCCGGGCGCGTCCGCCGCATCCGAGAGGTGCAGACGTACGTCGAGGCCGTGCGCAGCGCCCGAGACGTGACCGACGTAGAGCAGGCGCCCTGCACCCTCCAGCATCACGCGCAGCCGCGTGCGGTCGAGCGCGCCGCCGACCGCCGGATCCGGGCCGCGAAGGCGGGCGCCGAGCCGCTCGACGACCTCCCGGATGGGGCCGGCCGACGGATCCAGCACCCGCCCGAGCACATCGCCGGGGATCGCGGGATCCAGCGCCGCGACGACGGGCGCGCCGGCCCGGAAGCGCGACACCCGCCGACCCCGTGCGTTCCGCACCGGGGCGGGCGGCAAGAGCGACACGTCGGCCTCGTGCACGAAGCGGCGTCCGTCGTCGACGAGGAGCGCCTCCCACGGCACGAGGGCGACCGACCGCGACGGCTGGATGCGCACGTGCGGGCGCTCGCCGTGGAGGAGCACCGCGTTGAGCTCCGCGCCGAGACGCGCCGGGATCAGCGCCCCCGCGAGCGAGGTCGCGAGATCCGACTCGCGGGCGGGATCCCCGAATGGGCCGTCGACGGCGCGCTCCAGCGCCCGCGCTACGTCCTCGTCGGGCCGCGGGGTGGGCACGGCCCCCGCCAGCGCGTCGAGGGCCGGCTGCACGGCCTCGCGGGGGATCGCGACGGCCCGGGGCCTGGCGATGTCGTCCTCCCAGCGCCACGTCGCATACAGGTCGCCCGCGTCGACGAAGGAGAGCTGCACGCGCGGCGACCCGGGCCGAGGGATGCCCGTCGTAGCGATCCGGTCCGTCACCACGCGACGACCTCCTCGTCGGCGCGCACGCGGAGGCCGTAGCGGTCCTGGGCGATCGCGATCCACCCGTCGAGCTCGCCGCCTTCGGGCAGGGCGCGGATCCGGGGCGGGAGGTCGGCGCCGTCCCACCCGGACGACCCCGTGGAGGGATCCCCGCCCGCCGTCAGCGAGAACGCGCCCGCGAACGGCGACGCCGGGTGCGCCGCGACCCCGACGGTGGGACGCGTCGGCGCGGGGGAGAGATCGGGCGACGCCGCGGCGAACGCGAGCAGCTCGATGACGAGCACGGGGCGGGGGAGGCGCTGCGGGATCCCGAGCGCCGCGCTCAGCGCGACCGTCGCGACCTCCGAGATCCATCGCTCGCGCACCGCGCCCGGCGGGAAGCCCGCGCGCATCGCGTCGGACGCGAGCGCGGCGGGCAACGCCAGGTCGAGCGCCTGTTCGAGACGCCGTCGCGCGTCGTCCGGGCGGATCGCGGCCGCGGCGGCGGCGTGGGCGATCACCGCGCGGCGCGTGTCGATGCGCGCGGCCTCGTGGGGGAGCCCGCGATCCGCGGCCTGCTCGCGGGCGCGCACGAGGTGCCCCTCGGCCTCGTCGAACCGGTGCGCCCGCGCCGCGATCTCCCCGAGCAGCACGAGCGTCTCGACCTGCGCGGCCCTGTCGCCCTGCGCCTCGGTCTCCCGGAGCGCCTCCTCGGCGAGAGCCTGGGCGGCGGCCAGCTGCCCTCGCGCGACGAGCGTCGCCGCGCGCCCGTACCGGGTGTGCGCGGCGCGCCGGGGGAGCCCGCCGCGCGCGTATCCCGTCTCCGCCCGGGCGAACAGCTCCTCGGCGGCCTCGACGTCGCCCTGATCGATCAGCAGCCGCGCGAGCCCCTCGTCGGCGCTCGCCGCGGAGGCCCGATCCGTCGCCTGCAGGCCGCGGGCGAGCTGCGCGTGCTGGCGGGCGCCGGCCGAGTCGCCCGTGCGCTGGGCGACCGCCGAGAGCCCGGCCACGGCGTGCGCGGCGAGGCGGGGGTCGTGGGCGAGGGCGGCGTCGAGCGCGCGCCGGAAGGCGTCTTCGGCCGCGGCGAGCCGGTCGAGGGCGAGGAGCGCGTTCGCCCGCGTCGTGATCAGGGAGATCGTCAGGAGCGGCGGGGAATCGGCGTCGAGCGCGGACTCGGCGGCGTCGAGATCCGCGAGCCCGTCGTCGTGGGCGCCGACGAGCGCGTGCGTCTGCGCGCGCCCGATGAGGCAGGCCGCCCGCGCATCGGCCGACCGCCGCGCGTCGCCGAGGTCCCGCTCCGCGCGCAGGAAGAGCGCGACGGCGTCGCCTGCGAAGCGCAGCGACGCATCGAGGTCGCCGCGCGCCTCCGCGATCGCCGCGAGGTTCGTCGTCGCCCTGGCGCGGATGTCGAGCCCGACCGCGTCGACGTCGCCCGCGACGGCGGAGAGGATCCGGATCGTCTCCTGCTCCGCCGCGGCCGGGCCGCCGCCTCTGAGCGCCTGCGCCATCTCGTCGAAGAGCGGCTCGACGTGTCGCCAGCGGTCGGGGAGACCGCCGGGCCCGCGCAGCCCGACGAGCGCCTCCGCGTCGCCGCTCATCGCCGCGTCGCGGCCTCGCGCTCGGCCGCCGTCGCGAGGGGAGCGCCCGGCGCGAGTCCCGCGCGGGCCGCCGCGAGGAGCGCCTCGACGTCGGCGGCCCCTCCGTCGCCGAAGCCGGGGGAGGAGACCCGGAGCACGCGCTGCTCGGGGCGGGCGAGCAGGATCCGGGACGAGCCGGGAACCCTCACGACGAACCGCGCGCGCTCCGGGGCGAGGGCGACGCCGACCCCGCCGAGGTGCAGGCGGTCCTGCACCGCGTGCGGCTCGCGCAGGGGCTGCTCACCCCCCCCCCAAGCAGCTCCGCATCGCCGAGGAGCGGGTCGACGCCCAGGCCGTCGTGATGGAGATGCGGTCGACGGGCGAGGTGCGCCGCGGCTCGGCCGTCGTCGACCTCCTGCTCCGGGTGACGCGGCCAGACGGCTCGACGTACGACGCACGGGTCGAGAAGGCGCTCCCGGCCGTGGCGCTCGCCGACGTGCGGCCGGGCGCCGTGCTCGCGGCGAAGTACCTGCCCGAGGCGGAGCACGACGTGTCGATCGTCGTCCGCGCGGCGTGAGGGCGGGACACCCCCGGGCCTCAGTCTCCACGTCTTCGACATGTCCGCTGCCATTGGCGGAGGACTTGTCGAAGACGTGGGGACGTGTGCGTCGCGGGACGGAGCGCCGCGCTCCTCTAGGCTGAGAGCGTGCTGCTGCTGTTCCTCGGCGCGGTCGCGTTGAACCTCTACGCCGCGATCCTCGTCGTCCTGCGCGCCGTCGTCTACCGCACGCGCCTGTACCGGCCGATGCTCTGGAACATCGCCCTGTCGATCCTGCCGGTGCTCGTGCTCGTCGGGGGCATGCTCGTGTGGGTGGCCACGGCCGTCGTGGCCCCGCCGCTCGCGATCGCGGCCCTCGTCGTCGCCGGGCTCGCGTGGCTGCTCGCGCTGCCGAACGCGAGCTACCTCATCACGGAGCTGAACTTCTCGCACCGCCCGCAGGGCGAGGAGAGGGTGCCGCTCTGGTACGACATCATCCTCGTCATCACCCTCGCGATGTCGGGGGTCGTCAACACCGTGCTGAACGTGTTCCTCGTGCACGCCTTCTACGCGATCGTCTTCATGGACGACGGCCGCGCCTTCGCGGACGCGCGGGTGCTCGGCGCCGTCGGCATCGTGATGCTCCTGCTCGGGTTCGGTATGTACCTGGGCCGCTACCTCCGGCTCAACAGCTGGGACGTGAAGCACCCCGCGTCGTTCGCGCACAAGGTGATCGACCACTTCCGCACGGGCGCGAACGTCTGGGCGTGCCTCGGCTTCACCCTCACCTACGCGCTGTTCCTCGCCATCATCTACGTCGTCGTCGCGGGCCCGCTCATCGAGGGGCTCATCCGCCTCGGCGACGCCGTCACCGTCACCGGGTGATCCCCGAGAGAGAAGGAGCGCGATGACCGCGTCGCACGTCCACGACCGGGCCGACTGGCACCTCGACGAGGACTTCCCCGACGACCTGCCTGCCCGGGCGGCGACCACCCACATCGGGATTTTCCTCGGCTGGGTCGTCGCCCGCGGGCTCGAGAGCGACGCCTGGCGTGCGGAGGCGGCGCAGGAGATCGCCCGCGTGCGGGAGGGGACGGCGCAGGGATCCGCGCTCCTCGCGCTCGCCGACGACGCCCTGAGCGACGACCTCCTCGGCGCCGAGGCCGCGGCGTTCGCCCGCGACTACTACGCGCAGCAGTACCTCGACGACTACGTCGACCTGTCCGACGACGCGCTGCCGACGATCTACCACGAGCCGGACACGGCCGCGAAGCAGGAGCAGGTGTCGGAGATCCTCGACGCGCGCCTCGCCGTATGGCGCTCGCGCGGCGGCAGGGGCTGAGCCCGGCCCGCTCAGCCGATCTCGACGAGCACGACCCCGATCACGATGAGCGCGATGCCGAGGAGCATCCGCTTCGTCAGCGGATCCCGCCAGATGGCGCGGGCGAGCAGCGCCACCATCGCGACGCCGGTCGCGCTCCAGATGCCGTAGGCGACGCCGACGGGCATCCCCGCGGCGAGCGCGAAGCCGAGGAACGTGAAGGCCGCGCCGTAGCCGAGGGCGACGGGGATGAGCCAGAGCCGCCTGCGCATGCCGTCAGAGGCGCGCAGGCTGAGCGTCGCCAGCAGCTCGAACGCGATTGCGCCGGCCAGCCACAGCCAGGTCACGAGGCCGACGCCCTCGCCTCGCCCGACGGAGCCCCCGTCTCGACGATCACGACCCCGATGACGATCGCGGCGATGCCGACGATCGCCGTCGCGCTGAGGGCCTCGCCGAACAGCCAGGCGCCGAGGATCGCCGTGAGCGCGACGCCGAGAGCCGCCCACACGCCGTAGGCGACGCCCACCGGCATCCCCGCGCGCAGCGTCAGCCCGAGCATCGCGAACGCCGCGATGTAGGCGACGGCGACCAGGCCGACCCATGCGGGGTGGTCGAGCACGGCGCGCAGCGCCATCGTCCCCGTGACCTCGGCGACGACCGCGCCGACGAGGAGCGCCCACGTGCGCCCCGCCCCCGCGGATCCCCTGCTCTGCGTTCGCGTCCCTCCTGTCACGTCCGCGAGGCTAGCGAACGCGGCGGAGCGTCCGGTGGACGCCGGACCTCGAGGGCCGCCCGGTAGCGTGGGGACATGGCAGAAGAGCACGGCACAGGCGACGCCGCGGCGGACGCCCTCCCCGAGGTCGCCCGGATCGCCCGCGACCTCATCCGGATCGACACGACGAACTACGGCGGGGGAGACGCGAAGGGCGAGCGGGAGGCCGCGGAGTACGTCGGCGCCCAGCTCGAGGCGCTGGGGCTCGAGGTCGCCTCCTACGAGCCGGTGCCGCGCCGCACGAACGTCTGCGCGCGCGTGAAGGGACGCAACCCCGATCGTCCCGCTCTCGTCCTGCACGGCCACCTCGACGTCGTGCCCGCGATCGCCGAGGACTGGAGCGTCGACCCCTTCGCGGGCGTCGTGCGCGATGGGATGCTCTGGGGGCGCGGCGCCGTGGACATGAAGAACATGGACGCCATGATCCTCGCCTCGGTCGCCGACCTCATCCGCTCCGGCGAGCAGCCCGACCGCGATCTCGTCCTCGCCTTCTTCTCCGACGAGGAGAACGGCGGCGTGGAGGGATCCGCGCGGGTCGTCGAGGACCGTCCCGAGTGGTTCGCGGGGGCGACGGAGGCGATCAGCGAGGTCGGCGGCTACTCGATCCCCGTGGGCGACGACTCCGCCTACCTCCTGCAGGTGGGGGAGAAGGCGCTCCTCTGGATCACGCTCACGGCGAGGGGCCGCGCGGGGCACGGCAGCCGCGTGCACCCCGACAACGCCGTCACGCGCCTGGCCGAGGCCGTGGCCGCGCTCGGCCGCACCGCCTGGCCCGTCGAGCTGACCGACACGACGCGCCAGCTGCTCGCCGGCATGTCCGAGATCTGCGGCGACGCGACGGGCGACCCCGACACGATCGCCCGCGCGGCGGGTCCCGCCGAGGCCTTCCTCGCCTCCACATGGCGCACGACGGCCAACCCGACCGGCGCGACGGCCGGCTACAAGCACAACGTCATCCCCGACCGCGCGACCGCGACGCTCGACGTGCGCGTCCTCCCCGGCACGGAGGACCGCGTGCTGGCCGAGATCCAGCGCATCGTGGGCGACGACATCGAGATCGGGATGTTCCACCGCGACATCGGGCTCGAGCTGCCGTTCGAGGGGGAGCTCGTCGACAAGATGGTGCGGGCGATCGGACGCCACGACCCGGGCGTGCCGGTGCTGCCGTACCTGCTCGGAGCGGGGACGGACAACAAGGCCCTCGCGACCATCGGGATCGCCGGATACGGCTTCGCACCGCTGAGGCTTCCCCGTGAACTCGACTTCACCGGCATGTTCCACGGCGTCGACGAGCGCGTCCCCGTGGATGCTCTGGTGTTCGGCCAACGCGTCCTGACGGATCTCATCCGCAGCGCCTGACCCTCCAGACAACGACAGAAAGCACGCATTCCATGCAGATCATCGAGGCGATCATCCTCGGTCTCGTCCAGGGCCTGACGGAGTTCCTCCCCATCTCGTCGAGCGCGCACATCCGCATCGTGGGCGAGTTCCTCCCGTCGGCGGCCGACCCCGGCGCGACGTTCACCGCGATCACGCAGATCGGCACCGAGCTGGCCGTCGTCGTCTACTTCTGGGGCAAGATCGTGCGGATCGTGCGGCAGTGGGCGCTCTCCCTGGTCGGCAGGGTGCCGCGCAGCGACCCCGACGCGCGCATGGGGTGGCTCGTGATCCTCGGATCCGTGCCCATCGGGATCCTCGGCTTCACGCTGCAGGACTACATCCGCGACACGTTCCGCAACCTCTGGGTCGTCGCGGCCGTCCTCATCGTGTTCGGCATCATCCTCGGCGCCGTCGACCGCGCGGCGCGGCGCGACCGCGAGATGGACGACGTCACCTATCCGCACGGCCTCGCGATCGGCGTCGCCCAGGCGCTCGCCCTCGTGCCCGGCGTGTCGCGCTCCGGCGCGACGACGACCGCGGCCCGCGCGTTCGGCTACACGCGCACCGCCGCGGCGGAGTTCGCGTTTCTCCTCGCCGTGCCCGCCGTGTTCGGATCGGGCCTGTACGAGCTGAAGCACGGGCTCGAAGAGGGCAGCGCGGGACCGTACGGCTGGGCGGGGACGATCGCCGCCACGCTCGTGGCCGGGGTCGTCGGGTGGCTCGTCATCGCCTACCTCATGCGCTACCTGAAGACGGGCAGCTTCCTGCCGTTCGTGGTCTACCGGATCGCGCTCGGCGCCGTCGTCATGGTGCTGCTCGCGATGGGCGTGCTGACGCCCTACGGCACGGCCTGACCGCGCGCGTCGCGCCCTCCGCTCAGGCCGGAGGGCGCCCCTTGCCCGGGTCGTCGCGCAGGTAGCGCTCGAACGCCTGGGCGATCGCGTCGCCCGACGCCTCGGGGGAGTCCCACGCGTCGCGCGCCTCCTCCAGCTGGCGGATGTAGTCGGACATCTCGTCGTCGTCCGCGGCGGCGATGTCGACCGTGGCCTCCCACGCCGCGGCCTCCGTGGGCAGCGTGCCCGGGTCGACCTCCCGCGCGGTGAGGTCGCCGAGGCGCTCGACGAGCGCGAGGGTCGCCTTGGGGGAGGGCGTGGTGCCCGCCACGTAGTGGGGAACGCTCGCCCACATGGTCGCCGTGGGGATGCCGGCGTCCTCCGCCGCGGCCGACAGCACGCCGAGGATCCCCGTGGGGCCCTCGTAGCGGCTGCGCTCGAGCTCGAGCTGGTTGCGCAGGAGGGCGTTGTCGGTCGAGGTGTGCACGGCGATCGGACGCGTGTGCGGCACGTCGCTCATCATGGCGCCGATCGTGATGAGGCCCGTCACGTCCTCCGCGAGGAGCGCGTCGACGAACTCCGACGTGAAGCTGCGCCACGCCCGCGCCGGCTCGACGCCCGAGAGCGTCCAGAACCCCTCGGGGGCCTGCGGGCGGTGCAGGGTCGCCTCGGGCCAGTCGACGACCCTCCTGCCCTCGCCGTCGAGCCGCAGAGCGGGGCGCGTGTACTGGTAGTCGAAGAACAGCTCCGGATCGACCGCGGCGACGAGCTCGTGAGGCTGGGCGGCGCGGAGCGCCGTGACGACGCCGCTCGCGGCCTCGCCCGCGTCGTTCCAGCCGTCGAAGGCGGCCACCGCGATCCGCGGTCCGAACGCCTGCTGCGTCGTGCTCTCCTCCACCGGGCTCCCTCCTGGTCGGGCGTCACCCCAGGGTAGTCCCCGGCGCCTCGCCCGGGGCCGCCCGCGGGCGAGGCGCCCAGGCTCCCGCCCTTAGGCTGGTCGGGTGACTCCCCGCGAAGCCCCCGCCCCCGAGGCCGTCCTGTGGGACATGGACGGAACCCTCGTCGACAGCGAACCGTACTGGATGGCCGCGGAGGGGCCGCTCGTCGAGAGCTTCGGCGGCACGTGGACCCACGACGACGCCCTCCGGCTCGTCGGCAGCGACCTCGAGGGATCCGCGAGGATCCTCCAGGGCGCCGGGGTCCGGATGGGCGTCGAGGAGATCATCGAGCACCTCACGGACGAGGTCCTGCGCCAGATGTCCGAGCAGGGCGTCCCCTTCCGCCCCGGGGCGAAGGAGCTCCTGCGCAGCCTCCGCGCCGCCGGCGTGCGCACCGCGATCGTCACCATGTCGCGGCACCGCATGGCGCAGAGGGTCGTCGAGCTCATCGACTTCGACGCGTTCGACGCCGTCCTGGGGGGCGACGACGTGCCGCGTCCCAAGCCGTTCCCCGACCCGTACCTGGCGGGCGCCGAGGCCCTGGGCGTCGACATCGCGCGATGCGTCGCGATCGAGGACTCGCCGACCGGCCTGCGTGCCGCGGTCTCGTCGGGTGCGGTGTCTCTCGGCGTCCCCCACCTCGTCTCCCTCGACGGCCTGGGCGCCGACGCCCTGTGGCCGAGCCTCGAGGGCGCGGACGCCGAGGCGATCGGCGCGCTCTGGCGCGGCGCGCGCGTCGGCGAGGGGGCCGGGCGGTGACGGGGGCGACGCCCCGCGGTCCGTTCCGGTACGGCGACCGCGTGCAGCTGACGGGGCCGAAGGGCAAGCTGCAGACGATCACGCTCCGCGAGGGCGGCGAGCTGCACACCCATCTCGGCGTGCTCAGGCACGACGAGATCGAGGGCCGGCCGGACGGGTCGGTCGTGCGCAACAGCGGCGATCACGAGTTCCTTGCGCTCCGTCCGCTGCTGCGCGACTTCGTCATGTCGATGCCCCGCGGGGCGGCGATCGTCTACCCGAAGGACGCCGCGCAGATCGTGCAGCAGGCCGACATCTTCCCCGGCGCGGTCGTCGTCGAGGCGGGCGTCGGATCCGGGGCGCTGTCGATGTCGCTGCTGCGGGCGGTCGGATCCTCCGGGCGCCTCATGTCGTTCGAGCGCCGGATGGAGTTCGCCGAGGTCGCGCAGGCGAACGTCGAGACCTTCTTCGGCGAGCTGCCGGAATGGTGGTCCCTCCACGAGGGGGACCTCGCCGAGGCGCTGCCTCGCGACGTCGAGGACGGGGCCGTCGACCGGGTCGTGCTCGACATGCTCGCCCCTTGGGAGGTGCTGCCGGCCGTGAGCGACGCGCTGGCGCCCGGCGGCGTCGTGCTCTGCTACGTGGCGACCGCGACCCAGCTGAGCCGGATCGCGGAGTTCCTGCGCGGGATGGGGAGCTTCACCGAGCCCGAGGCGACCGAGACGATGGTGCGCGGATGGCACGTCGACGGCCTCGCCGTGCGCCCCGACCATCGCATGGTCGGGCACACGGGCTTCCTCATCACGGCCCGCAAGCTCGCCCCCGGCTCCATCCCGCCCGAGGTGAGGCGCCGCGCGTCGAAGCGCAGCTACGGCGACGAGGACCAGGAGATCTGGACGCCGGGCGCCGTCGGCGACAGGGAGATCACCGACAAGAACCTCCGCAAGCGGATCCGCGAGGCCGAGAGGGCCGCCGACGGCGCGCGGCACGCCGCGGCGCTGCGTGCGCGCGACGACGCTTAGACTGTTCCGGTGCGTAAGACGACTGCTGTGGCCGGAGTGCTCGGCCTGACCGCCCTCGCTCTCGTCGGCTGCTCGTCGCAGCCGCTGACACCCGAGGGGTGCGGCCGCGTCGCCGACTCCGCGCCCTCGGTCATGGGCGCGGTCGACGCATCGGGGGCCTCGACCAGCGTCCCCCAGAGCTTCGTGGCCGACGAGGCCGCCCACCTCGACCTGGAGGAGGGCGCGGGCGCCGTCATCGAGTCGATCGATCAGGCGGCCGTCGTCGACATCTCGCTCGTCGACGCCGCGACCGGCGCCGAGCTGCCCTACGTCGTCACGGAGGGCGACGAGACGAAGGTGGTCCCGCTCTCCGCCCTGACCGCGCAGATGCCCGGGCTCGAGCCGGCTCTCGCCTGCGCGGGCGAGGGATCCCGCTTCGTCGCCGCGCTCGGCGACGGCGGCATCGACGAGGCGCTCGCGGCGCAGCTGCAGCAGGCGGGCCTGTCCGGAGACGCCTCGCGCATGCTCGCCGTGGTGGACGTGCACCGCGTGCTTCCTGGCGCGGCCGACGGCTCGCCCGTCTACAACGCGGGCCACGGTCTTCCCTCGATCGTCCGCAGCCCCGAGGGCGTGCCGGGCGTCGTCGTCCCCGATGCGGCGGCGCCGACGTCGACGGCCGTCGAGACGCTCCTGAAGGGCGACGGTCCGGCCCTCGCCGAGGGCGACGTCGTGACGCTCCACGTGCAGAGCGTCGACTGGACCTCGCGCAGCGTCGGCACCTCCACGTGGACGCGCGAGTCGCCGGCCACCGCGCCGCTCGCCGAGATCGGACTCCCCGAGGAGGTCGTCTCTGCGCTCGACGGTGCGACGGTCGGATCGCAGGTCCTCGTGGTCGTCCCCGACGGCGAGAGCGGTGCGACGATCTGGGTGGTCGATCTGCTCGGGGCGGCCGCCGCGAGCTGAGCGGGGAGTCCCGCGCGAGCGATCAGGAGGCGCAGTGAGCGATCGGATCCCCGCGGAGGAGCGGCTGATGAACCTCACGGTCGCGCTGCTCGGGACCGAGGTCGGCCTCACCCGGCAGCAGATCTTCGACAGCGTGTCGGGGTTCTTCGAGCGCGCGGACGCCGGGACGGGCAGGGAGGCGCTCGAGCGGATGTTCGAGCGCGACAAGGAGACCCTCGTCTCCCTCGGCATGCGCATCGAGGTCATCGGAGACCCGGCGAACCCGCAGGATCTGCGGGGCGCGCGCTACCGCATCCCGCGCGAGGACAACGCCCTCCCCGACGACATCGACTTCGCGCCGGACGAGCTCGCGCTGCTGAGTCTCGCGGCGGAGGCGTGGGGCGAGGCGGCGATGTCGGGCGAGGCGCGCGCCGCGCTGCGGAAGATCCGCGCCCTCGGCATCGACGTCGACGAGCCGATCCTCGGGTTCGCTCCGCGCCTCGCGGTGCGCGAGACCGCGTTCGGGCCGCTGCAGCAGGCGATCGACGCCGCGCGGGTCGTGCGGTTCTCCTACCTCAATCCGGGGCGGTCGGAGGCTCTGGCGCGCGTCGTGCGGCCGCTCGCACTGGTGCAGTTCGAGGGGCGCTGGCACCTGCGCGCCTGGGACGAGGAGCGCCGAGCGGCGCGCACCTTCCTCCTCCGCCGCATCACGAGCGACGTCGCCGATGCGGGACGCGGCTTCGATCCGGCCGAGCGATCCGGCGCCGCGGATCGGGCGATCGCCGATCTCGCGGCCCTGGCCCGTCGACAGAGCGCCCTCATCGAGGCGTCGCCCGGATCGGAGGCCGAGCTGCGGCTGCGCCGTCGGGCGACCCGCGAGAGCGACGGCGCGCTCGCCGTGCCGTACGTCGACGAGGAGGTTCTGGCCGACGAGATCGCCTCCTACGGCCCGGAGGCCAGGGTCGTCGCCCCCGGCGGGCTGCGCGACCGGGTGATCGCCCGGCTGCGGGGCGTGCGGGCGGCGCACTCGGGCGCGGCGGACGCGGCCGACCTCCAGATCGAGCCCGCGCGCCGGCGCCGGCGCACCCCCCTCGCGTCGTCGGATCGCGTGCGCATCTACCTGACGCTCGTCCCCTGGCTGCTCGAGCGGGGCGACGCCCCGCTCGCCGAGGCGGCCGCGGCGTTCGACGTCGCGGAGCGGGAGATGCGCGTCATGATCGAGCGGCTCGCTCTCGTCGGCGAGCCCGCCCGCGGCATGTACACGGGCGACATGTTCGACATCGACTGGGATCTCCTCGACGAGCGCGGCATCATCCGGCTCACGCACGCCGTGGGCATCGAGCGGGTGCAGCGGCTCACGACCCGCGAGGCCGCCGCCCTCATCGCCGGCCTGCAGCTGGTCCAGGCGCTGCCCGGCGTCGACGCGGCGCGGATCGCGGCGCTCCGCGACAAGCTCGGCCGCGGCTCGTCGGCGATGCCGGCCGAGCCCGTCGTCGTGCCGACGGAGATCGACGAGCTGCGCACCGACCTCACGCGCGCGGTTGCCGAGCGGCGCGTCGTGCGCTTCTCCTACCGCCCGCTCCGGGGCGACCGCGCCGACAGGGCCGTCGATCCGTCCGGGCTCCTCCTCGCCGACGGCGAGTGGTATCTGCAGGGGTGGTGCCACCTGCGCCGCTCCGTGCGGACGTTCCACCTCGAGCGGATGAGCGAGGTGGCCGTGACCGAGGAGCCCGCCGCCCGCACCGAGCGCATCCGGGCCTCGATGTTCCAGCCGGCGGACGACGACGAGATCGCGATCCTCCGCTTCCCGACCGCGATGCGCCCCGTCGTCGCGGACTTCCTCGAGCATGCCGAGGAGGACGCGCGCGGGGAGCGCACCATCGCGCGGCTCCCGGTCGGCGACGCGCGGGTCCTCAAGCGGCTCGCGGGCCGCGGCGGGGGAGCGATCGAGGTGCTCGCCCCGGCCGCCGCGCGAGAGGCGGCGAGAAACTGGGCCGCGGATGGGGAGACACTGCAGATCGCGGCGTTAGACTGACCGCACCATCTCTCTCGACGACCGGAGAAATCATGCCTTTCGGGAACGCCGGCATCTGGCAGATCCTGCTGATCCTCGTGATCATCCTCCTCATCTTCGGGGCCTCCCGCCTTCCGGCGCTCGCGAAGAGCATCGGCCAGTCGGCTCGTGCCTTCAAGGGAGAGATGAAGCAGCTCAAGGACGACGACGGCAAGACGGAGAGCACCGAGGCTCCCTCCGCCGAGACGTCGAACGGGCGCGGGTCGTCCGATACGACGCCCGACGCCAAGCCCTAGCCCGACGTGGCACGTCCCCGCCGCGGCGCGGGCGCATCCGCCGATCCCGACCTCCCCCGCGAGCGGCGGATGACGCTCATCGAGCACCTGAAGGAGCTCCGCAAGCGCCTCACGATCGCCGCCGTCGGCCTCATCGTCGGAATGATCGCGGCCTTCCTCATCACCGACTGGGTGATCATGTGGCTCGGGTATCCGATCGAGCAGGTCGCCGACAAGCTCGGCGACGACTCCATCCGCCTGCAGTACACGACCGTCACCGGGCCGTTCAACATGCGGATGCAGATCTCGTTCGCCATCGGCCTCATCATCTCCGCGCCCGTGTGGCTCTGGCAGATCTGGGCGTTCATCATGCCCGGGCTGAAGAAGCGCGAGGTCTGGTACACGGTCGGGTTCATGGCCGCCGCGATCCCGCTGTTCTTCGGCGGCGTGGCGGTCGCGATCATGCTGCTGCCCAACATCATCACGATCATGTCCTCGTTCATGCCAGACACCCATGTCGCCGGGCAGTTCTACGAGGCGGACAAGTACTACAGCTTCGTTTTCAAGACGCTGACGGTGATCGGCGTCTCGTTCGTGCTGCCCGTCTTCCTCGTGGCTCTCGATCTCGCGCAGGTCATCACGGGCAGGCAGGTGTTCCGCGCCTGGCGCTGGGCGCTCATCATCTCGCTCGTCATCGGCATGTTCGCCTCTCCGCCCGCCGACATAGTGACGATGGTGCTCGTCGCCGGGATCATGTTCGGCCTCTACGCGGCCGCGGGGATCGTCTGCCTGATCTTCGACCGGGTGCGCCGCAGGAGGGATCCGGACACGTACGTCGATCTCGACGCCGCATCCTGAGCGCGTCCGTCCCCCTCGCCCTCCCGGGGTGATGGGATGGGGACATGACCCCCTCACCGGCCGACCGCTCCGCGGAGGCCCGCGACGTGCGGACCCATCCCCTCACGGCCGCGTTCGCCGCGTCGCAGCGCTTCGAGCTCGATCCATTCCAAGTCGAGGCGTGTCGCGCGCTCGAGGGCGGCACGAGCGTGCTCGTCGCGGCGCCCACCGGTGCGGGCAAGACGATCGTCGGCGAGTTCGCCGTGCACCTCGCGATGAGCGCGCCGGGCGACAAGGCGTTCTACACCACCCCCATGAAGGCGCTCTCGAACCAGAAGTTCCGCGAGCTGCAGGCCGTCTACGGACCGGACGAGGTCGGTCTGCTGACGGGCGACACGAACATCAACGGGGGCGCGCGGATCGTCGTCATGACGACGGAGGTGCTGCGCAACATGATCTACGCGCAGTCGTCGGCGCTCGACGGGCTGCGCTACGTCGTCATGGACGAGGTGCACTTCCTCGCCGACCGCTTCCGCGGTGCGGTGTGGGAGGAGGTCATCATCCACCTCCCGGAGAGCGTGCGCCTCGTGTCGCTGTCGGCCACGGTGTCGAACGCGGAGGAGTTCGGCGACTGGCTCGGCACGGTGCGCGGCGAGACCGAGGTCATCGTCTCGGAGACGCGGCCCGTTCCGCTCGAGCAGCACGTCCTCGCGCGCGGCGACCTCCTGCCGCTGTTCGACGAGGCCGGCGCGGAAGGCGAGGTCAACGCCGAGCTCGCCCGCCTCGGACGGGCGCTCCCCGGCGCGGGCGGGCGGCGCGGGCGCGGCGGACCGCCGCGTCGACGGAGCGGTCCGCCGCGCGGGGGAGGACGGCTCGACCGCGCGCAGGCGGTGGAGCTGCTCGAGCGGCAGAACCTCCTTCCGGCGATCTTCTTCATCTTCAGCCGCGTGGGCTGCGATCAGGCGGTGCAGCAGGTGCGCCGCGCCGGGATCCGCCTCACCACGCGGGAGGAGCGCGACGAGATCCGCGAGATCGTGCGCAGGCGCACCGCGACGCTGCCCGAGCAGGACCTCGGCGTGCTGGGCTTCTACGAGTGGGCGTCCGACCTCGAACGCGGCCTCGCCTCCCATCACGCGGGCCTGCTCCCCGCGTTCAAGGAGGTCGTGGAGGAGCTGTTCCAGCGCAAGCTCGTCAAGGCCGTCTTCGCGACCGAGACCCTCGCTCTCGGCATCAACATGCCCGCGCGCACCGTGGTGCTCGAGAAGCTCGAGAAGTTCAACGGCGAGGCGCGCGTGCCGATCACCTCGGGGGAGTACACCCAGCTGACGGGGCGCGCCGGGCGCCGCGGAATCGACGTGGAGGGCCACGCGGTCGTGCACTGGACCGACGGGCTCGACCCCCACGCGGTCGCCTCGCTCGCCTCGCGGCGCACCTATCCGCTGAACTCGTCGTTCCGCCCGACCTACAACATGGCGGTCAACCTCATCGACCAGTTCGGCCGGGGAGCGGCGCGCGAGATCCTCGAGTCGTCGTTCGCCCAGTTCCAGGCCGACCGCTCCGTCGTCGGTCTGGCCCGGGAGGTGCGGCAGGCGGAGGAGTCGCTCGAGGGGTACCGCCGGTCGATGGCGTGTGAGAAGGGCGACTTCGCGGAGTACGCCGGTCTGCGCCGCGAGCTCAGCGACCTGGAGAAGAAGAGCCGCAGGGATCAGGGCGCCTCGAAAGCGCGCCAGGAGCAGCGCCGGCGGCAGATCGCGACGCTCAAGCGGCGCCTGCAGACCCACCCGTGCCACAACTGCCCCGATCGCGAACGGCACGCCCGGTGGGGGGAGCGTTTCCACAAGCTCAAGCGCCGCACCGACAGGATCCGGCGCCAGATCGAGGGGCGCACGGGCAGCGTCGCGCGCCAGTTCGACCGCATCGTCGACGTGCTGGCCGACCTCGACTACGTGCGGCTCGACGGCGGCGAGGCGCGGCTCACCGACAGCGGC
Organism: Microbacterium sp. gxy059; assembly: GCF_050958665.1. Taxonomy (NCBI): domain Bacteria; kingdom Bacillati; phylum Actinomycetota; class Actinomycetes; order Micrococcales; family Microbacteriaceae; genus Microbacterium; species Microbacterium sp. gxy059. The sequence goes on from NZ_JAMXWT010000002.1 coordinate 145,956, forward strand.
CGGCGGATGAAGCGGATCTACGGCGATCGCGACCTCCTCGTCGCCGAGGCGCTGCGGCAGGGCATCTGGGCGCGCCTGGATCCCGCGTCCCTCGCCTCCCTCGCCTGCGCCCTCGTGTACGAGCCCCGCCGCGACGAGCAGAACGGCGAGGCGCCGCTGCCGCGGGGCGCCTTCCGCGAGGCGCTCGACCGCACCGAGCGCCTCTGGGCCGAGCTCGACGACCTCGAGCAGGATCATCGGCTCCCCGGCACCTCGCCGCTCGCGGCCGGGCTGTCGCACGCGATGCATCTCTGGGCGCGGGGGCAGCTCCTCGACCGGGTCCTCGGCGACGCCGACATGGCGGCGGGCGACTTCGTCCGCTGGGCGAAGCAGACGATCGATCTGCTCGATCAGATCGGCCAGGTCGCGGAGGGCGACCTCGCCCGCACGGCTCGCCGCGCGGTCGACGCGGTGCGCCGCGGCATCGTCGCGCACACGAGCGTCTGACGCGCGGATCCGCGAACATCACGATGCGGTCTCAGCCGCAAGATCGTTGATATCTCGCCGATGGAAGCGTTAACATGGCCGAAGAACGCCGGTGTTCTCCGGCTCTCGATGAAGAGAGGTAACCCCATGAAGCGACCCCTGATGCGAACGATCGCGACATCCGGCGCGATCGCCCTGGCGCTCGGTCTCGCCGCGTGCTCGAACGACGCCGAGACGGGCGGAGACGACGGCGGCGACGCGCAGGAGGCGAGCGACATCACCGTCGGCGTCGCGATGCCCACGGAGACCTCGGAGCGCTGGATCGCCGACGGCGAGGCCGTGCAGTCGCAGCTCGAGGAGGCCGGGTACGAGGTCGACCTGCAGTTCGCCAACGACGACATCCCGCGCCAGCAGCAGCAGCTCGACCAGATGATCACGAACGGCGCGGACATCCTCGTCGTCGCCTCCATCGACGGCACGGCTCTCGCGACCCAGCTCGAGAACGCGCGCAGCAAGGGCATCCCCGTCATCGCCTACGACCGCCTCATCAACGGCACCGAGGCCGTCGACTTCTACGTCACGTTCGACAACTACACGGTGGGCGTGCAGCAGGCGCAGTCGCTCCTGCGCGGGCTCGGGTACCTCGACGAGAACTACGAGGAGACGGACCTCTCGGACGAGAAGATCATCGAGCTGTTCGCCGGCTCGCCCGACGACAACAACGCGACCTTCTTCTACCAGGGCGCGATGGACACGCTCGAGCCCTACCTCGAGGACGGGCGGCTGACGATCGGATCGGGTCAGGACGACTTCGACACGATCTCCACGCTGCGCTGGGATCAGGCCACGGCGCAGAAGCGCATGGAGGACCTCATCACGAGCACCTACGACGGCGGATCCCGCCCCCTCGACGGCGTGCTGTCGCCGTTCGACGGCATCTCGCGCGGCATCATCACCGCCCTCGAGAACGCCGGCTACGGCTCGACCATCGAGGAGGGGCTGCCGGTCGTCTCGGGCCAGGACGCCGAGATCGCCTCCGTCAAGATGATCAACGACGGCGTGCAGTACGCCACGATCTTCAAGGACACGCGCAAGCTCGCGGCGCAGGCCGTCGAGGCGGCGACGTCGTACGCCGAGGGCGAGGAGCCCGAGGCGAACGACACCGAGACGTACGACAACGGCGTCAAGGTCGTGCCGTCGAACCTGCTCGAGTCCGACATCGTCGTCCAGGACAACATCCAGGAGCTCCTCATCGACTCCGACTACTGGACCGAGGACGAGGTCTCCTCGGGCGTCGCGGACTGACTCCCGCTCGCGTGCTCGCCGCCCTCGACCGTCGGGGCGGCGAGCACGCGGGACGACCCGCATCCGTCATGCACAACGACAGGAGCACCGATGTCTGACGCGATCCTCGAGATGCGCAACATCACCAAGGACTTCCCCGGCGTCAAGGTCCTCAAGAACGTGACGCTCGGCGTCGACCGCGGCGAGATCCACGCGATCTGCGGCGAGAACGGAGCCGGCAAGTCGACCCTCATGAAGGTGCTGAGCGGAGTTTACCCGCACGGCTCGTTCGAGGGCGAGATCGTCTTCGACGGCGAGACGCAGCGCTTCGACGCCATCAAGGACTCGGAGCGCGCGGGTATCGTCATCATCCACCAGGAGCTGGCGCTCGTGCCGGCGCTGTCGATCGCCGAGAACATCTTCCTCGGCAACGAGATCACCCGTCGGGGGCTCATCGACTGGAACGAGGCCAACGCCCGCGCGATGACGCTCATGCACCGCGTCGGCCTCGACGAGAACCCGACGACGCCGGTGGGGCAGCTCGGCGTCGGCAAGCAGCAGCTCATCGAGATCGCGAAGGCGCTCACGAAGGACGTCAAGCTGCTCATCCTCGACGAGCCGACGGCGGCGCTCAACGACACCGACTCCGAGCACCTGCTGAACCTGCTCCGCGACCTGCGCGAGCAGGGGATCACCTGCATCATCATCAGCCACAAGCTCGGGGAGATCGTCGACATCGCGGATCGGACGACCATCATCCGCGACGGCGAGACCGTCGAGGTGCTCGACATGTCCGCTCCCGACGCGACGCAGGACCGCATCATCCGCGGGATGGTCGGGCGCTCGCTCGAGAGCCGCTTCCCTGATCGCACGCCGAACGTCGGCGAGGAGATCTTCCGGGTCGAGGGGTGGCGCGTCATGCACCCCACCCAGGCGGGCCGGGTCATCGTCGACGACGCGTCGATCTCCGTCCGCGCGGGCGAGATCGTCGGCATCGCGGGGCTCATGGGCGCCGGCCGCACCGAGTTCATGATGAGCGTCTTCGGCCGCAGCTACGGGCGCGACGCGTCGGGTCGCGTGCTGCTGCGCGGGAAGGAGATCTCGACGCGCACGGTGCGCGACGCGATCGCCAACGGCATCGCGTACGTCTCGGAGGACCGCAAGCAGTACGGGCTCAACCTCATCACCGACATCAAGACGAACATCTCGTCGTCCGCCCTCGGCAAGCTCTCGACGGCGTCGATCTTCGTCGACGGCAACGAGGAGATCCGCGTGGCGGAGCAGTACCGGCGAGACCTCAACATCAAGTCGCCGACGGTCGCGCAGATCGTCGGCAACCTCTCCGGCGGCAACCAGCAGAAGGTCGTGCTGTCGAAGTGGCTGTACACCGACCCCGACGTGCTCATCCTCGACGAGCCCACCCGCGGCATCGACGTCGGGGCGAAGTACGAGATCTACGAGGTGATCGGCGCCCTCGCCGCGGCGGGGAAGGCCGTCATCGTGATCTCGAGCGAGCTGCCCGAGCTGCTCGGGCTGTCCGACCGCGTCTACGCCCTCGCCTACGGCCGCATCACGGGGCAGATGCCCGCGGCCGAGGCCACCCAGGAGAAGCTGATGGCTCTGATGACCATGGAACGCACGTCGCCGAAGGAGACCGCGGCATGAGGAACAACATCTTCGCCGAGGTCAGGGATCTGCTCACGCACAACCTGCGCACCTCCGGCATCTACATCGCCTTCGTCGCGATCATCCTGCTGTTCACGATCCTCACGGGCGGCACGCTGCTGAGCCCCGAGAACGTCACGAACATCATCCTGCAGAACGCCCACATCCTCATCATGGCTCTGGGCATGATCCTCGTGATCGTCGGCGGGCACATCGACCTGTCGGTCGGCTCCGTCCTCGCCTTCGCGTCAGCGGTCTCCGCGGTGCTCGTGATCCGCATGGGGATGCCCTGGTGGGTGGGCGTGATCGCGGCGATCGTCACGGGCATCGTCGTGGGCGTCTGGCAGGGCTTCTGGGTGGCGTTCGTCGGGATCCCGGCGTTCATCGTGACGCTCGCCGGCATGCTCCTCTTCCGCGGGCTCACCTGGCTCGTGCTGGGCAACGTGTCGCTGTCGCCGTTCCCCGCGCAGTACCGCGAGGTCGCGAGCGGGTTCCTCGACGGGCTGTTCGGATCGATCACGATCAGCCAGGGGGAGGGGCTCCTGGCCGTTCCGCAGACGGTCGACGTGTTCACGCTCCTCATCGGCGTCCTCGCGGTCGGCGGCCTCGTCGTCAGCTCCTGGCGCACCCGCCGGGCGCGCCAGGGCTACAACCAGACGGTCGAGTCGATGCCGCTGTTCGTGCTGAAGCTCGTCGCCGTCTCGGCCGTGCTGCTGGCGTTCGCCTGGGCGCTCGCCTACAACCGCGGCTTCCCCGTCGTGCTGATCCTCGTCGCGGTGCTGATCCTCGTCTACCAGGTCGTCACGAACCGCACGGTGTTCGGCCGGCACGTGTACTCGGTGGGCGGCAACCTGTCGGCCGCGCGCCTGTCCGGCGTGAACGTCCGCAGCGTCAACTTCTGGATCTTCGTGAACATGGGCCTGCTCACCGGCATCGCCGCAGCGGTGTTCTCGTCGCGGTCGAACGGCGCGCAGCCCGGCATGGGCAACATGTTCGAGCTCGACGTGATCGCGGCGTGCTTCATCGGCGGCGCCTCCACGATGGGCGGCGTCGGCCGCGTCGGCGGAGCGCTCGTCGGCGGCCTCGTGATGGCGGTCATGACCAACGGCATGCAGCTCATGGGCGTCCCGCAGTCGAGCCAGCAGATCGTGAAGGGCCTCGTGCTCCTCCTCGCCGTCGCGTTCGACATCTACAACAAGCGTCGCGCGGGCGCCGTGCGCTGACCGCGCGGCTCTCCTCTCCGCCCCGTCCGCTCCTCGCGGGCGGGGCGGCGCCCGTCGGGGCGAGAACCGGGCGGAACTAGGATGGGAAGATGCGCATCGACATCGTCACGATCTTCCCGACGTTCTTCGACGTGCTGGGCGTGTCGCTCATCGGGAAGGCGCGCGACAGGGGGCTCCTCGACCTCCGCGTGCACGATCTGCGCGACTGGACCCACGACCGCCACCGCACGGTCGACGACACCCCCTACGGCGGCGGCGCGGGGATGGTCATGAAGCCCGAGCCATGGGGCGAGGCGCTCGACGAGATCCTCACCGAGGGCGCGCTGCTCGTGGTGCCGACCCCCTCGGGCGAGGTGTTCTCGCAGCCCGTCGCCCGCGAGCTGGCCGGCGAAGAGCACATCGTGTTCGCCTGCGGCCGGTACGAGGGCATCGATCAGCGCGTCATCGACCACTACGCGGACAGCGGGCGCGTGCGCCTCGCGAGCATCGGCGACTACGTGCTCAACGGCGGCGAGGTCGCCGCGATGGCGATGATCGAGGCCGTCGGCCGCCTCGTGCCCGGCGTCGTGGGCAACCCCGAGAGCCTCGTCGAGGAGTCGCACGAGCAGGGGCTGCTCGAGTACCCGATCTACACGAAGCCCGCCGAATGGCGCGGGCGCGCCGTGCCGGACGTGCTGCTGAGCGGCAACCACGGCCGGATCGCCGAGTGGCGCCGCGAGCGCTCCCTCGAGCGCACCCGGGAGCGCCGTCCCGACCTCCTGCCGGACGGAGCGTGACGCCGCGCCGCGCGCTCGATGGCACATGGGCGGGATATCGGGCAGGATCGTGGGGGAGGAGGAACGCATGACACGCACCGCGCAGGACGCGCCCGCGCGCGTCGGATTCCCCGGGGCGCTGGCCGTCCCCGCCGTCCTGGCGGCGCTGCTCGTCGTCGCCCCGATCGCGTTCATCGCCCTCCTCGCCGATCCGGGAGCGCTCCCCGGCGCGCTCGCCGCCCCCGAGACGCTCGCGGTCCTCGCCGCGTCCGCCGCCTTCGCGGGCGTCGCGACCGCGCTGTGCCTCCTCGTCGGCCTGCCGCTCGCCGTCGTCATCGGGCGCTCCCCTCGCGTCGTCGCCGGCTTCCTGCGCGTCCTCGCCGCGCTGCCGCTCGTCGTGCCGCCCTTCGTCGTGGGCGCGGGGATCGCGTCCGCCGCGTCCGGAGGCGGGCCCGTCGCCGGAGCCCTGCGCGCGTTCCTGCCCGAGCAGATGCTCGCGCCCGCCGGCGTCGTCCTCGCGCAGAGCGTCGTGGCCCTGCCCTTCCTCGTCCTCGTCGCCGAGCGGGCCCTCTCGGGCGGCCCGGCGTTCGAGCGCGCCGCCGGCCAGCTCGGAGCGGGACGCTGGGCGACGCTCTGGCGGGTCACGCTGCCGCTCGCGCGCGGCGGGATCGTCGCGGGCGTCCTGCTGTGCTTCGCCCGCGCGTTCGGGGAGTTCGCCGCGACGGCCTTCATCGCGCCGGGCGAGCAGACCGCTCCGCTCCTCGCCGTCTCGTCCCTCGCGGCCGGCGACCCCGCCGTCGCCGTGGCGCTCGGGGGCGTCTTCGTGCTCGTCGCCCTCGCCGCCGTGCTCGGCGCCAGGGCCTGGCGGACGGGGAGCGACCGATGACGGCCTCGCGCCGCGCGCGGCGTCGTCAGGAGCGCGCGCCGGAGGGCGCCGTGCTGTCGGGCCGGGTCGTCGTGGCGCGGCGCAGCGGGGCGCAGGTCGACGTCGCCCTCGAGGTGGCGCGCGGCGAGACCCTCGCGATCCTCGGTCCGCGCGGGGCGGGCCTGTCGACGCTGCTCGGCGCGATCGCCGGTTCGGTGCCGCTGACGGGCGGCGAGCTGCGCATCGGCGAGCAGCGCGTCTCGCGCCGCCGCCGCGTCGCGCCGAAGCGCAGGGGGACGGTCCTCGTCGACTCGGATCCCCGTCTGTTCCCGCACCTCACGGCGCGCGAGAACGTCGCGTTCGGCATGCGCACCCGCGGGGTCTCCCGTGCGCTGGCGCGGAAGGACGCCGACGAGTGGCTGTGGCGCGTGGGGCTTCCGGGCCTCGGCGATCGCCGGCCGCGCGACCTGGACGACGAGCAGCGCCTGCGGGCGGCTCTCGCGCGGGCCTTCGCCGCCCGCCCGCAGATCGTGCTGCTCGACGACCCCGTCGCGGGGCTCGAGCCCGGCCCGGCCGCCGACGTGCGCGCGCTGCTGCACGACATGCTCGTGGGCACGCACGCGACCGCCGTCGTGGCCGTCCACGAGGCGGTCGACGCCGTGGCCGTGGCGTCCCGGGTCGTGGTCGTCGAGGACGGCCGGATCTCGCAGAAGGGCGATCTGCGCCACGTCCTCGCCCGTCCCGCGACCCCGTTCGTCGCCCGCGCATCGGGGCTGAACCGCCTGCGGGGCACGGCGGATCGCGGCGGATGGGTCGCCGAGTCCTTCGGCGTCCCGGTCCGGCTCGACTCGGCGGAGCCGGGGCCCGCTCCCCGCGACGGCGAGCCGATCGTCGCGGTCTTCCGCCCCGCGGACGCGCAGATCGCGCGCGCCGAGGAGGAGACGTGGACGGGCGCCCTGCGCGTCGTGCGCGGCGCGGACGAGATCGATCAGAACCCGGAGCCGGGGCGCTGGCTGGCCCGCGTCGAGCGCATCGAGCCGGCGCCGGGCGGCGCGCTCGTGCACGTCGCCCAGCCCGAGCTCGCGGTCGACATCCCGAGCGCTCAGCTGGCCGCGCTGGGGATCCGGCGGGGCGACCCCGTGCACGTGTGGGTGCCGGCCGAGGCCGTGCGGCTCATCCCCGCGACGAGCTGATCGCGGGGCGGGCGCTCAGCCCAGGTGCGAGCGATCCGTGAGGATGATCGGCCCGTCCTCCGTGATCGCGATCGTGTGCTCGCTGTGCGCGCCGCGCGAGCCGTCGGCGCTGCGCAGCGTCCAGCCGTCGCGGTCGTCGGTGACGAGCTTCTTCGTCGTGTGCAGGAACCAGGGCTCGATGGCGATCACGAGACCCGGCTTGAGGGGGAATCCGCGCCCCGCGCGCCCGTCGTTCGGCACGTGTGGGTCGCCGTGCATCGTGCGGCCCACCCCGTGTCCGCCGAAGTCGGTGTTGATCTCGAGCCCCTCGGCGCGCGCGATCTCGGAGATCGCCGCCGAGATGTCGCCGACCCGGCCGCCCGGCTGCGCCGCGGCGATGCCCGCGGCGAGGGCGCGCTCGGTCGTGTCGATGAGGGCGAGGTCCTCGTCGCGCGGCGTTCCGACGACGAAGGAGACGGCCGAGTCGGCGACCCAGCCGTCGACCGCGACGGCGAAGTCGAGCGTCACGAGGTCGCCGTCCTTCAGGGCGTAGTCGTAGGGGCGTCCGTGGAGGACCGCGTCGTTGACCGAGGTGCAGATCACCTTGCCGAAGGGCCCGGAGCCGAACGACGGCGCGTAGTCGAGGTAGCACGACTCGGCGCCCGCGCGCCGGATGAGATCGTGGGCTCGGCGGTCGATCGCGAGCAGGTTGGTGCCGACCTTCGTCTCCTCGCGGAGCGTCGCGAGCGTCTCGGCGACGAACCGGCCCGCCGGTCGCATCGCATCGATCTCGGCCGGTGTGCGCAGTTCGATCATGGGAGTCCTCTCGTTTCCGTCCATTCTCCCGCACGCGGCCGCACGGCGGCTGGGGGAGCGCTGTCGCGGGAGCGGCGGAAGATGTGGCAGAATAGACGTTCGTGCCTTGGTCGGCGCGCCCGTCGGTGCGCCAGGCTTCGACTCTGCCACAGGGGAGTCGAGGATCGCCCTCCGCGATCTCAGAGCACACGCGAACCCTTCTCATCTCGACGCAGGCGGCCCGTGGCGCCCGCAGGAAGTGACATCCCATGAACATCATCGATGCCGTTGACTCCGCCTCGCTGCGGAACGACATCCCCGAGTTCGGCCCCGGCGACACCGTCAAGGTGCACGTCAACATCGTCGAGGGCAGCCGCTCGCGCGTCCAGGTCTTCCAGGGCGTCGTGCTCGGCCGCCAGGGCGACGGCGTGCGCGAGACGTTCACCGTCCGCAAGATGAGCTTCCAGATCGGCGTCGAGCGCACGTTCCCCGTGCACTCGCCGATCATCGACAAGATCGAGGTCGTGACGCGCGGCGACGTGCGCCGCGCCAAGCTCTACTACCTGCGCGAGCTCCGCGGCAAGAAGGCGAAGATCCGCGAGAAGCGCGACAACGCCTGACCCGAGTCGGACTCCCGACTTCCGCCCCGTGACGTCCGCGTCGCGGGGCGGAAGTCGCATGTGGGATCCTGGAAGATGATGACAGCCGAACACGTCCCGTCCGACGAGCCCCGCCCCTCCCGGGGCAGGGGCTTCGCCTCGTTCCTCCGCGACATCGTCGTGATCGTCGTGGTGGCCGTCGTCATCTCGGTGCTCATCAAGACCTTCGTCGTCCGGTCGTTCTACATCCCCTCGGCCTCGATGGAGGACACGCTCATGACGGGGGATCGGATCCTCGTCGACGAGCTCACCGTGCGCTGGAACGAGTACGACCGCGGCGACGTGGTGGTCTTCGAGGACCCCGGCGGGTGGCTTCCCTCGTCGGCGCAGAGCGGCCCGGAGAACCCGATCGCCGCCGGGGCCGACTGGGTGCTGCGCGCGGTCGGCCTCGCGCCCGACGGCGACGACCACCTCGTCAAGCGCATCATCGGGCTGCCGGGCGACCACGTCGAGTGCTGCAACGCCGTCGGACAGGTCGAGGTGAACGGCGTCGGCGTCGACGAGCTGTCCTACCTGCGTCTGCCCGACGGCAGCTCGCTCGCGTCGGCGGACGACTTCGACGTGACGGTGCCCGAGGACGCCATCTGGGTGATGGGCGACAACCGCAATCGCTCGCAGGACTCCCGCTATCACGCGCAGCAGCCCGGCGGGGGCTTCGTGCCCCTCGAGAACGTCGTGGGGCGCGTCGTCCTGCTCACCTGGCCGTTCGACCGCTTCGGGCCGTTCCACGGCGGCCGCGACGCCTTCGTGGGCGTGCCGTCCGCGAGGGACGAATGAGCCCCGCCGTCCCCACGCTCGACCTCGAGAGCAGACTGCTCGGCGCGTCGCCGCTCGTGATCGGACTCGACGAGGTCGGCCGGGGCGCGCTCGCGGGGCCGGTGGCGGTCGGCGCGGCGGCGGTGGACGCGGGGGTCGCGGCGACCCCGCTGCCCGAGGGGCTGCGCGACTCCAAGCTCGTCTCCGAGAAGCGGCGCCCGGACCTCGCCGAGCGGACGGCCGACTGGGTGCGCGCCGGCTCCGTCGGGTGGGCGACGCCGGGGGAGGTCGACGAGATCGGCATCCTCGGCGCGCTCGGCCTCGCCGGGACGCGCGCTCTCCTGCGCCTCGCGGAGGCGGGAGTCGACGTGCCGGCGGGCGTCGTCCTCCTCGACGGAGACCGCGACTACGTCTCCCGCCCGGCCAGAGACGAGTTCGGCGCGCTCGATGTGAGGCCCGTCGTCAAGGGCGACCGGGACGCGGCGTCGATCTCGGCGGCGTCGATCGCCGCGAAGGTCGCGAGGGACGCCGTGATGGTCGACCTGCACGAGCAGTTCGCGCCGTACGGGTGGGATCGGAACAAGGGATACGCGAGCGCCGCGCATCGCCAGGCGATCGCCGAGCACGGGCTCACCCCGCACCACCGCGCCTCATGGGCGATCGCGCCCGCCGCGGGGCTGTTCGGACGGCGCCCCGTCGGATCGTAGGATGGAGGAACCATGGACGACGATATGTTCGACGACTTCGACCGTGAGCTCGAGCTGGCGCTCTACCGCGAGTACCGCGACGTCGTCCGCCAGTTCCAGTACGTCATCGAGACGGAGCGGCGCTTCTACCTCGCGAACGAGGTCAACGTGGTGCGGCACGACACCCCGCACGACTTCTACTTCGAGCTGACGATGCGCGACGTGTGGGTGTGGGACATCTATCGCGCCGACCGCTTCGTCACCTCCGTGCGGGTCCTGACGTTCAAGGACGTCAACATCGAGGAGCTCTCCCCGCGGGATCTCGAGCTGCCCGACGACCTGGCGCTCGGCAAGGACTGACCCTGCCACTCCGCGTCACACCCGGGGATCCGCGCCGCCGATCCCCGCCACCCGCATGATCCCGGGGATCCTCGGGAACGCGCGCCCCGGGATTCGCTCATGCTGGGCGCATGCTCCGCACCCACAACGACTCCCTCGGCCGCGCGGGCGAGGCGCGCGCGGCGTCCTACCTGGAGCGCGCCGGGTACCGCGTGCTCGACCGCAACTGGCGCTGCCCCGACGGCGAGATCGACATCGTCGCGACGCGCGACGGCACGATCGCGATCGTCGAGGTGAAGACCCGCACGAGCCGCCGGTACGGGCACCCGCTCGAGGCCGTCGACGACGGGAAGGTGCGGCGCCTGTGGCGTCTCGCCTTCGCCTGGGCGCGCGAGCACCCCGATGCCTGCGTCGGCCGCGAGCTGCGCGTCGACGCGATCGCCCTCACGGGGCGCGACCCCGCGACCGCCGATCTCGAGCACGTCAGGGGCCTGCGATGATCGTCGTGCGCACCTGGTCCGTCGCCCTGACAGGCCTGAGCGGCGCGCTCATCGAGGTCGAGGCCGACATCACCTCGCATCGCCCGGACTTCCGCATCATCGGGATGCCGGACAAGGCGCTCGGCGAGGCGGCGCGGCGGGTGATGAACGCGAGCGAGAACACGGGGCTCCCGCTGCCCGACCGGCGGCTCACCGTCAACCTCTCTCCGGCGGGGCTGCCCAAGCAGGGCGCGGGGTTCGACCTCGCGATCGCCCTCGTCGCCCTCGCGACCGACGGGCGGATCGACCCCGACTCGCTCGCCAGGACCGCGCACATCGGCGAGCTCGGGCTCGACGGCCGCGTGCGCTCCGTCCCCGGCGTCCTCCCGGCGGTGCTGGCCGCCGTCCGCGCCGGACGGCCGCGGGTCGTCGTCCCCGAGGCGAACCGCGCGGAGGCCGAGCTCGTCCGGGGCGCGGAGGTGCTCTCCGTGCGCACCCTCGCGGAGGCCGCCCGCCTGCACGGTGCCGAGGTCGACGACGCGATCATCGAGGGCGCGGGAGAGGAGCCGGCGGCCGACGAGACAGCGTCTCCGGAGGAGCGGGCCGACCTGGCGGACGTCGTGGGGCAGCCCCAGGCGGTCGAGGCCCTGCTCGTCGCGGCGGCCGGCGGGCACCACGTGCTCATGTCGGGGCCTCCTGGCGCGGGGAAGACGATGCTCGCCCGTCGGCTGCCCGGCATCCTCCCCGAGCTCGACGACGAGGAGGCGCTCGAGGTCGCCGCGATCCGCTCGCTGTCCGGGCAGAGGATCTCCTCCCTGTCTCGCACCCCTCCGTTCGAGGCGCCCCACCACTCGGCCACCCTCGCGGCCCTCGTCGGAGGAGGATCCAGGCGAGCCGCTCCCGGCGCGGTCGCGCGCGCCTCCCGGGGAGTGCTGTTCCTCGACGAGGTGGCGGAGACGCCGCGCTCGGTGCTCGACGCGCTCCGCCAGCCGATCGAGCACGGCGTCGTCGACATCCACCGGTCCGGGTTCACCGCCCGGTTCCCCGCGCGATTCCAGCTCGTGCTCGCCATGAACCCGTGCCCCTGCGGCGAGTTCGGCGCGGCCGGCGGCGCCTGCACCTGCTCGCCGACCGAGGTGCGCCGGTATCAGGGGCGGCTCTCCGGGCCTCTCCTCGACCGGGTCGACATCGACCTGCGGATGGAGCGCGTCGTCCGGCTCGACGACGGCTGGCGCGCGCCCTCGTCCGCGGAGGCGCGCACGCGGGTCGAGGAGGCGAGGGATCGGGCGGCTCGGCGACTCGCGCAGACGCCCTGGCGCCGCAACGCCGAGGTCTCCGGCAGGTGGCTGCGCGACGGCCCGCACGCGCTGGAGGGAGCGGCCAGGGGCACGCTCGACGCGGCTCTGGAACGCGGCCTCATCACCCTGCGCGCCTACGACCGCATCACCCGCGTCGCCTGGTCGATCGCCGATCTCGAGGGGCGCGACGCGCCGAACGCCGTCGACATCGGGCGCGCCCTCTTCCTGAAGAAGGGAGTGCGGGCATGAGCGCGTTCGAGCACGACCTGCTCTCCGCCGATCTCGTCGACGCGGTCGCCGACTGGCTCGGCGCCGACGACGCCGAGGATCGCGCGGCGCGCGCGGCGTGGTCGGTGCTCCTCGAGCCGGGCGACGGCACGGCGGGGGAGCTCATCGCGCAGCACGGCGCCGCGGGCGCCCTCCTCCGCGCGCGTCGGGGCGCGGTGCCCGAGGCCGCCGAGCGATGGAGGCCCCGCTGGGATCCCGACCTCGTGCGCGCCGCGGTCGCGCGAGCCCGCTCGCGGGGGATGACGCTGGTCGCTCCGGGAGACGAGGCCTGGCCGTCGGGACTCGACGATCTCGGCCCTCACGCTCCCGCGGCGCTCTGGGCGCTCGGAGACCCCGGAGCGTCGCCGTCCGCGCCCTCGGTCGCGATCGTGGGGGCGCGCGCCGCGACCCCGTACGGAGAGCACATCGCCGCCGAGCTGTCCGGCGCGCTCGCCGCGGAGGGCGTCGCGATCGTCTCGGGCGCCGCCTACGGCATCGACGGCGCGGCGCACCGCGCCGCCCTGCGGGCGGGAGGGCGCACCGTCGCGTTCGTCGCCGGCGGCGCGGATCGCGTGTATCCCGCGGGACACGCGCATCTGCTCTCGCAGATCTCCTCGTCGGGGGCGGTCGTCGCCGAGTGCGCGCCGGGCACGACGCCGACGCGGTGGCGGTTCCTCGCGCGCAACCGGCTCATCGCGGCGATGACCGACGCGACGATCGTCGTCGAGGCGGGCGCGCGCAGCGGGTCGATCAACACGGCGGGGCATGCCTCGGCGCTCGGTCGCCCGGTCGGCGCCGTGCCCGGCCCCGTCACGAGCTCGACCTCCGCGGGCTGCCACCGGCTGCTGCGCGAATACGGCGCGGTCTGCATCACGGGGCACGGCGACGCGCGTGAGCTCATCGGCCGCACCGAGGCGCCCGCGTCCCTCGGCCGCGAGGCCGCGGAGACGGTGCGCGTCTCCGACGCCCTCTCGCGCCGCACGCCGCGCACGATCGACGAGCTCGCCCGCCGGAGCGGCATGGCTCCGCGCGAGGTGTCCGCGGCGCTCGGGCTCCTCGCGCTCGAGGGGAGGGCCGCGGAGAGCGGGGCCGGCTGGCTCGGAGCCTGAGGGCCGCGGCGCGGCGTCCCCCTCCGGCGGCGCGCCCGCGCGATCCTGGGCGGATGATGCTCTCGCAGGCGACGGCCGACTTCGTCGCGCATCTCGAGCAGGTGCGCCGGCTCTCGCCCGCGACGGCGCGCGCCTATCGCGCGGACCTGGCCGACCTCGCCGCGACGACGGGGGACGTCGAGATCGGCCTGATCGATCTCGAGCAGCTGCGCGACTGGCTGTGGCGGGCCACGCAGCGCGGCGACGCGCGATCCACGATCGCCCGCCGCACCTCGTCGGCCAAGGGGCTCTTCCGCTGGGCGCTCGATGCCGGGCTCGTCGACGCCGATCCCTCCCTCCGTCTCGTCGCCCCCAAGCGCGGGCGCACCCTCCCGCGCGTCGCGACCGCCGATGGGCTCGACGGGGTGCTCGCGGACGCCGAGCGCGCGGCCGCCGACGGCGATCCGGTCGCGCTGCGCGACCACGCGATCCTGGAGACCCTCTACGGCTCCGGCGTGCGCGTCGCCGAGCTCTGCGGCCTCGACCTCGACGACGTCGACCTCGACCGGGCGACCGTGCGGGTGCTCGGCAAGGGATCCCGCGAGCGCACCGCGCCGTTCGGGCGGCCCGCGGTCCGCGCTCTCTCCGCCTACCTGACCCGGGGGCGTCCCGCCCTCGCCGCGCGGACCGACGAGACGACTCCCGCGGTCTTCCTCGGCGCCCGCGGGCGGCGCATCGGCCCGCGCTCCGTCTACGACCTGGTCGCCCGGGCCGTCGGCCCCCTCGTCGGCAGCTCCGCCGTGGGGCCGCACGCCCTGCGGCACTCGGCCGCGACGCACCTGCTCGACGGCGGGGCCGACCTGCGCGCCGTGCAGGAGCTGCTGGGGCACGCGAGCCTCGGCACGACGCAGATCTACACCCACGTGTCGAACGAGCGGCTCGCCGCCGCCTACCGTCAGGCGCACCCCCGCGCCTGACCCGTCCGGGCCCTCAGCCGCAGCAGGGCAGGAGCACCGGCCGCTCGGCGGCGCCGAGCAGCGCCGACGGATCGATGTAGCGTCCGTCCCGCCGCGCTCCGAGGTGCACGGCTCCCGCCGGCGCGTGCCCGCCCTCCGCGAGAGCGCCCACGACCTGACCGTGCGCGACCGCGTCGCCGGAGGAGAGGCCGCTCGCGACGGGCTCCAGCGTGGAGACGAGGCCGCCGCCGTGGTCGATCGTGATCAGGGGGCGGCCGGCGACGACGCCGACGAACGCGACGACGCCCGCGTCGGGGGAGACGATCTCGTCGCCGGAGACCGCCAGGTCGACCCCGCGATGCCCGGGACCGTATTCGTGCTCCGGGGCGACGAACTCCCTCACGATGCGCTCCTCTCCGCCCGGCCACGCCCACGTGCCCGACGCGCGCACGGGGGAGGGCGCGGTCGCTGCGTGAACCGCGCCGTCGACGCCCCTCGCGCCCGAGGCCTGCGCGGGGGAAGCATGCGCCGTCGGGGGCGCCGCGACCGCGGGCGGCCCTGTGAGGGCGACGAGGGGGAGGACGACGGCGATCGTGAGGGGGCGGAGGAGAACGGGCATCTCCCCAGCGTGGCCGGGCGGGCTGATCCCCGCGCGCCGCACCCCGCAGAATGGGGAGAACGCGGCCGGATCGGCGCCCCGGGAGGCGACGTCGAGGCGCCCGGAGCGCGGGCGCGCACGGGGATCCCTCCTGCTACACTGGAGGTCGCATCCCGTGTGCACGGGATGACTTCGCGTGTCTCGCGCGGCCCTCGCGGTCGCGGAAGCGCTTCCCACGGTCCCTCCTCGCGGAGGGCGGGAGCGCGCCGAGGCACCAGGCTCGCCGACGTCGTCGGCGATATCAACCGGAACAGGCGCGGCTCGCCGCGCCCAGACGCAAGGAGAACGGCACATGGCCGTCGTCACCATCCGCCAGCTGCTCGACAGCGGCGTGCACTTCGGACACCAGACCCGTCGGTGGAACCCGAAGGTCAAGCGCTTCATCCTCACGGAGCGCAGCGGCATCCACATCATCGACCTCCAGCAGTCGCTCGCGTACATCGACCGCGCGTACGACTTCGTGAAGGAGACCGTCGCCCACGGCGGCACGATCCTCTTCGTCGGCACCAAGAAGCAGGCCCAGGAGGTCCTCGCCGAGCAGGCCACCCGCGTGGGTCAGCCCTACGTCAACGAGCGCTGGCTCGGCGGCCTCCTCACGAACTTCCAGACGGTGTCGAAGCGCCTCGCGCGCATGAAGGAGCTCGAGGAGCTCGACTTCGACGACCCCGCCGGCACGGGCTTCACCAAGAAGGAGCTCCTCCTCAAGAAGCGCGAGCTCGACAAGCTCCACAAGTCGCTCGGCGGCATCCGCAACCTCACGAAGACGCCGTCGGCCCTCTGGGTCGTCGACGCCAAGCGCGAGCACCTCGCGATCGACGAGGCCCGGAAGCTGGGCATCCCGGTCATCGGCATCCTCGACACGAACGTCGACCCCGACGACCTCGCCTACCCGATCCCCGGCAACGATGACGCGATCCGCTCCGTCTCGCTGCTGACGCGCATCATCGCCGACGCCGCCGCCGAGGGTCTCCAGCAGAAGCACAACCCCGAGAGCGACGCCGAGGCCGAGCCCCTCGCCGAGTGGGAGCGCGAGCTCCTCGAACAGGGCGCGCAGGCCGAGGAGGGCGCCGAGGCTCCCGCCGCCGAGGAGGCTGCCGAGACGCCCGCCGCCGAGGCGCCTGCGGCTGAGACCGAGGCTCCCGCAGCCGAGGCTCCGGCCGCCGAGTGATCGTCCGAGGGCGGGTGCCGAACAGGCATCCGCCCTCGCTCGCGGCGCACCCCGCCGCTCCCACCCACTTTCCGGTCCACCACCGACACCAAAGGGAAGCCACGCATGGCAAACTTCACCATCGCTGACATCAAGGCGCTGCGCGAGCAGCTCGGCACGGGCATGGTCGACACGAAGAAGGCGCTCGAGGAGGCCGACGGCGACCTCGAGAAGGCCGTGGAGATCCTCCGCCTCAAGGGCGCCAAGGGCAACGCGAAGCGCGCCGACCGCGCCGCGACCGAGGGCCTCGTGGCCGCGGTCGAGAACGACGGCACGGCGACGCTCATCGAGCTGGCCTGCGAGACCGACTTCGTCGCGAAGAACGACAAGTTCATCTCGCTCGCCGACAAGGTCCTCGCCGCCGCGGCCGCGACCGGAGCGAAGACCCCGGCCGAGGCCCTCCAGGCCGAGGTCGACGGCCAGACCGTCGAGCAGCTCATCGCCGACGAGGCCGCCGTCATCGGCGAGAAGATCGAGCTGCGGGGCGTGTCGACGCTCTCCGGCGACGCCTTCCAGATCTACCTGCACAAGACGAGCAAGGACCTGCCCCCGCAGGTCGGCGTCGTCGTGGCGTTCTCGGGAGACGACGCGGAGACCGCGCGGTCGATCGCGCAGCACATCTCGTTCGCCGCGCCGCAGTACCTCACGCGCGACGAGGTGCCGGCCGACGTCGTCGAGAAGGAGCGCGAGATCGTCACCGAGATCTCCCGCAACGAGGGCAAGCCCGAGGCCGCCCTGCCGAAGATCGTCGAGGGCCGCGTGAACGCGTTCTTCAAGCAGGTCGTCCTGCTCGACCAGCCCTACGCGAAGGACAACAAGCTCTCGATCCAGAAGGTCGCGGACGACGCGGGCCTGACGATCCAGGGCTTCGCCCGGTTCAAGGTCGGCGCGTAAGCGCGACCCGGTCGCACCGGCATCCGAACGGGGCCGGGAGCTCTCCCTCCGGGGAGGCTCCCAGCCCCGTTCGCGCGTTCTCGGCGGGTCGTGGGGCGTCTGCACAGCCATGACTCGGCAGGATGGATCAGACCCCCTCTCTCGACCGCGCGGGATCCGCGCGCGAGAGGGAGACGACGAGAGGAATCCGACATCGTGACGACCGACCAGACGACGTCCCCCGCCACCCGGCGCGTCCTGCTCAAGCTCTCCGGTGAGGCGTTCGGAGGAGGCCAGCTCGGCGTCGCCCCGGATGTCGTGGGCCAGATCGCGCGGGAGATCGCCGAGGCGGCGCGCGAGGTGGAGATCGCGATCGTCGTCGGCGGAGGCAACTTCTTCCGCGGCGCGGAGCTCTCCAAGCGCGGCATGGACCGATCCCGCGCCGACTACATGGGCATGCTGGGCACCGTCATGAACGCCCTCGCCCTCCAGGACTTCCTCGAGCAGGCCGGAGCGGAGACCCGCGTGCAGTCGGCCATCGAGATGCGCCAGGTCGCGGAGCCCTACATCCCGCGCCGCGCCGAGCGCCACATGGAGAAGGGCCGCGTCGTGATCTTCGGCGCCGGCGCGGGCATGCCCTACTTCTCCACCGACACGGTGGCGGCCCAGCGCGCTCTGGAGATCCGCGCGACCGAGGTGCTCGTCGCCAAGAACGGCGTCGACGGCGTCTACACGGCCGATCCCCGCACCGACGAGAGCGCCGTGCGCCTCGACCACGTCACCTACGGCGAGGCGCTCGTGAAGGGCCTGAAGGTCGTCGACTCGACCGCGTTCAGCCTCTGCATGGACAACGGGATGAGCATGCGGGTGTTCGGCATGGAGCCCGCGGGCAACGTCACGAAGGCGCTCATGGGCGACCAGATCGGAACGCTCGTCACGCGCTGACGCCGCGAGCCGTGCGCGCGGGGGCCGCCCGTGCGCCGATAGAATCTTCTGAGCACACCGACGAATGGAGTCTCCCGTGATCGCCGACGTTCTGGCCGAAGCAACCAGTCGCATGGACCGCGCTGTCGAAGCCGCGAAGGAGGACTTCGCGACGGTGCGCACCGGTCGCGCGAACCCGCAGCTCTTCCAGCGCGTCATGGTCGACTACTACGGCACCCCGACGCCGCTGCAGCAGCTCGCGGCGCTCGCGAACCCCGAGGCGCGCACGGTCGTCATCACGCCCTACGACAAGTCGGCGCTGAAGGCGATCGAGGAGGCCGTCCGCGAGATGCCGAACCTCGGCGCGAACCCCACCAACGACGGGAACCTCGTGCGGGTGACGATGCCCGAGCTCACCGAGGAGCGGCGCAAGGAGTACGTGAAGCTCGTGCGCACGAAGGGCGAGGACGCGAAGGTCCGTCTGCGCGGCATCCGGCGCCAGGTGAAGGACGATCTCGAGGCGCTGAAGGACGAGATCGGCGAGGACGACGTCGCGCGCGGCGAGAAGGAGCTCGACGCCCTCACGAAGAAGCACGTCGACCTCGTCGACGAGGCGCTCAAGAACAAGGAAGTCGAGCTCCTCGAGGTCTGAGCCATGACCGACGCGCCGGAGACCAGTGACCCGCGGCACGACGTGCCGTCGGGCGCTGACCCGTCGCCGCCTACGGGCTCCTCGGGCTCTCTGCACGACCGTATGCAGACGGCCAGGGACGAGCTGGAGGATCGCGTCGAGCACGCTCGCGACCAGATCGAGGCCGCGAACGAGAAGATCAAGCAGCGCACGGGCCGCGACCTCTTCGCCGCGATCGGCGTCGGGGTGCTGGCCGGGGGAGCGGTGCTGGCCTCGCTCGTCTTCCTCAAGTGGATCTTCGCCGTGCTGGCGATCGCGATCGCGGTGCTCGCCGTGTTCGAGTTCGCCCGGGCGCTCCAGGCCAGGGGCAGGCGGATCGACCTCGTCCCGCAGATCGCGGGCGCCGTGCTCATCATCGCGGCCGCGTTCTGGTTCTCGTCGGTCGTGCACTGGATGTCGCTGTTCATCGCGCTGGCGCTGGTGATCGTCTGGCGCGTGCTCGCGCAGATGACGGCGCGCGACGGGCGCGTGTACGCGTCGATCTTCAGCGACATCCTCATGGGGTGCTTCGTCGTCCTCTACGTGCCGTTCTTCGCGAGCGCCGCCCTCGTGCTGCTCGCCCAGGACGGCGGGGAGCGATGGGTGATCGGCTTCCTCATCAGCGTCGTCGTCGCCGACACGGCGGCGTACGCCTCTGGCCTCCTCTTCGGGCGCGGGAGGAAGCACCCGCTCGCGCCGCGCATCAGCCCCAACAAGACCTGGGAGGGCTTCATCGGGGCCTTCGTCGTGTCGCTCGTCGCCGGCGCACTCATCGCGCACTTCCTCCTCGATCTGCCCTGGTGGGCCGGGCTGATCTTCGGCGTCGCCCTGCTCGCCTCTGCGACGCTCGGCGACCTCGGCGAGTCGATGATCAAGCGCGACCTCGGGGTGAAGGACATGAGCTCCTGGCTGCCGGGTCACGGCGGCGTCCTCGACCGCCTCGACAGCATCCTGCCCTCCGCGGTCGTGGCGCTCGCCCTCTTCCACGTACTGGAGCCGCTCGCCTCATGACCGAGACCGCACCCGCCGATCCCTCGCCCTTCACGCGCGTGGGGCCGCGTCGCCGAGGCTACGACCCCGAGGCGGTGGACGCCTTCCTCGCGTCCGCTCGCGCGACGTTCCACGGCATGGACCGCACGACCACGAGCGACGACGTGCGCGCCGCGTCGTTCCCGATGGTGCGCGACGGATACGCGGTGCGCGCGGTCGACTCCGCGCTCGCGCGCCTCGAAGACGCCTTTGCGCAGCAGGAGCGGGCCGACGCGATCGAGGCGGCCGGCGCGGAGCGGTGGGTCGGACGCGCGCGAGAGGAGGCGCAGGAGCTGCTCGCGCGCCTGACGCGTCCGCCGAAGCACCGCTTCGAACGCGTCGGGTGGATGCACAAGGGGTACGCCGTCGACGAGGTCGACGCGGTCTCGGCGAGACTCGCGCGATTCTTCGCGGAGGGCGCCCCCGTCTCGATCGAGCAGGTGCGCCACGCCGCGTTCCATCCCCAGCGCCGCGGCTACCGCGAGGATCAGGTCGACGCCGTCCTCGACGCGGTCGTCCGCGTGATGCTCGCCGTCCGATGACGACGATTTCCCGTGAGTTCGATGCGGGATGGTCACGTTCGCGTAACGCTCGGGTAGACTTCATGGCACTGTGACTTCTGCTGACAACGACTCCCGAGCCATGACCCGCCGTGAAGCGCGAGCGATCGAGCGATCCGCCGTCGCCGAGGCGCGACAGATGAGCCGTGCGACGGCCGCCGCGCGGCGGGCACGTCACCAGCCTCGCCGCTGGGGCGTCCGCCGGGTCGTCGGAGCGTCGTTCGGCGTGATCGCGGCCGCGGGCGTCCTGGCCGCCTCCCTGGCGCCGGTGATCGGCACGCAGGTCGCGAGCGCGAATCAGGACGCGCGTCTGTCGGTCTACGCCTCGGCCGCCGACGAGGCGCAGGTCTTCGCGGCATCCGCCAAGGGCGGCACGCTCTCGGCGCTGGCGACGGTCTCCTACGAGGTCGAGGTCGTCACGCCCGAGCCGGAGCCCGAACCCGAGTCGGAGCCCGAGGTGGCGGCGGCCGGAGAGGTCGAGGCCGAGTCCGCCGGCGACGAGCAGCCCGTCGAGGAGACGCTCCCCGCGCCGATGGCGCCCCCGATGTACGAGGGCGGCGGCTCCAAGGAGGAGTGGATGACGGCAGCCGGCATCGCCGAGTCCGACTGGGGGTACGTCGACTACATCGCCACCCGCGAGAGCGGATGGAACCCGAACGCGACCAACCCCTCGTCCGGCGCGTGCGGCGTCATCCAGGCCCTGCCGTGCAGCAAGGTGCCCGGCAACGGCTACGACCCCGTCGACAACCTGCGCTGGGCGCAGGGGTACGCGGTCGACCGCTACGGCAGCTGGGCCGCGGCGTACGAGTTCTGGACCGCCAACCACTGGTGGTGACCCGCGACGGTGCCCCGCTCCCGACGCCGTCGCCCGCAGGACCGTCAGCAGCGCGCTGACGCCTCGTTCGACCGCCTCCTCTCCGGCTGGCGCCGCACCGAGACGCGGCGCGGCGCGGAGTGGTCCGTGCAGCCCATCGGGCCCGGCCGCTCCGAGAAGCCGTACACCTGCCCCGGCTGCGGGCGCACGGTGGAGGCGGGCATCGCGCACGTCGTGACCTGGCGCGAAGACGGCGTGCTCGGCGCGCGCGCCGACCTCGAGGCGCGGCGGCACTGGCACACGCACTGCTGGACCATCTTCTAGGAAGCGGAGAGAGACCGGTCATGGAGATCCGAGCATCCGTCGTGCTGCCTGCACGGCGCGAGGACATCGAGCTGCGCACCTCAGACGGGCTGACGCTGGTCGGCGAGCTCGCTCTGCCCGCGTCGACGGAGCCGGTCGCGACGCTCGTGACGCTCCATCCCCTGCCGACGCACGGCGGGTTCATGGACTCCCACATCATTCGCAAGGCCGCCGCCCGGCTGCCCGCGCTCGCGGACCTGGCGGTGCTGCGCTTCAACACCCGCGGCACGTCGTCGCCGCGCGGGACGAGCGAGGGCTCCTTCGGGGACGGCGTCGCGGAGGAGGCGGATGTCGCCGCCGCGATGGCGTTCGTCGCCGATCGCGGCCTGCCGCGCCCGTGGCTCGTCGGCTGGTCATTCGGCACCGAGCTGACGCTGAAGTACGGGCGGCAGCACCCGATCGAGGGCGCGATCCTCCTGTCGCCCCCGCTGCACCGCACGACCGACGCCGAGCTCGCCGCCTGGGCGGGGGAATCGCGCCCCCTCGTCGCGCTCATCCCCGAGCACGACGACTACCTGCGTCCGGAGGAGGCGGCCGAGCGCTTCGCGTCGTGCCCGAACGCGCGCCTGATCCCCGTCGAGGGCGGCAAGCACCTGTGGGTCGGCGAGACGCAGACCGCGCGCGTGCTGAACGAGATCGTGGGGGTCGTGAACCCCGGCGCCGCCCCGCTGCCCGTCGAGTGGAGCGGCGAGACCGTCTGACGCGCCTCAGCGGGCGTTCATCCGGGGGATGAGCACCTGGCGGTAGACGATGAGCACGCTCGCCGCGACGGGGATCGCGATGAGCGCCCCGAGCAGGCCGAGGATCGCGCCGCCCGAGAGCGCGGCGACGACGACCACGCCGCCTGGCACCGAGACGGCCCTGCTCATGATGCGCGGCGAGAGGACGTACGCCTCGATCTGCATGTACACGAGGTAGTAGACCGCGGCGATGAGCGCGGTGGTCGGGGTGCCGACGGCGGGCAGCAGGCACACGAGCACGATGATCGTGGAGCCGCTGATCGTGCCGACGAGGGGGATCATCGACCCGAGGAAGGCGACGACCGCGAGCACCATCGGGAAGGGCGCACCGATGATCGACAGCACGATCGCGCTGAGGAATCCGTTGATCGCCGCGAGCGTCACCTGCCCCATCACGTAGTAGCCGACGGAGTCCGTGATCTGCTCGGCGATGTGCCGGAAGCCCTCCCGCTTGGAGGCGGAGACGATCTGGTAGATCGCGTTCTTCAGCGACGGCGTCGAGGCCGTGAGGTAGATCGTCAGGATGAGGATGATGAGCGCGCCGAAGAGCCCGTTCGCGACGCTCACGGTGAGGCTCACGAGGCTCTCGCTGATGGAGAAGATGTTGCGGGTCAGCCAGCCGTTGAACGCGTCGAACACGACGGCGACGTCGACGTTGGGGAAGGTCTCCTCGACCCAGGCCTCGGCGTCCGCCTGCCAGTCGGAGCGGTTGAGGAGGTAGGTGATCCGCCGCACGAACTGCGTGACCTGCTCGACGAGGACGGGGAGGACGATGAGCAGGATCCCCGTGACGGCGCCGAGCACGCCGACGACAGCCGCGAGCACCGCGGCCCAGCGGGGGAGGCCCCGGCGCTCGAGCCAGGAGACCACGGGGTCGAGGCCGAGCGAGAGGAACAGCGCGGTTCCCACGTAGAGCAGCACGCTCGAGAGGCTGGCGACGCTCTGCAGCAGGATGATCGCCAGGCCGACGCCGAGCGTCGCGACGAACGCGAGTCGGAACGGGTTGTGGATCTTCATGCGGCTCCCCGGTCGACGGTCACGTCGCGAGGCTACCGCCGCGAGGGCCCGAGGCCCGCGCGCCCCGCCCGAACGTCGCTCGAGACGCGTCGCTGACGGCGCTTTCAGCGGGCCCCGTTACCCTGGTGCGTCTGAGCTGTCGGGGTGAAGCGCCCCGGCGCGCGAACGAGGAGAGCTGATCGGTGCGATTCGTATGGGCCGTCGTGGCGTTTCTCGCGGCTGTGGGACTCATCGGGGGAGGCGTCGCGCAGCTGACCGTGCTGCGCGGGCCCGATACCGTGACGAGCGAGGTCGCCCCCGCTGACGAGGAGCTGGCGTACACGCTCGTCGACTCGGCGGTCCTCGCGCAGCATCCGGGTCAGCAGACGCTGACCGCCGCCGCGGACGGCGAGGTGTTCGCCGCGTACGGGCGCACGACCGACCTCGAGGCCTGGCTGTCGGATGTCTCGTACAACCACGCCACGCTGGACGAGGGCGAGGTGAGCGTCGAGTCCGTCGACGCGACCGACGTCTTCGCCGATCTCGGCGAGCGCGGCACGGTCGATCCCCGCGGCAGCGATCTCTGGATCGAGGAGCAGGTGGCCGACGGCGAGCTCACCGAGCAGTTCACGCTGCCCGAGGGCATGAGCCTCCTCCTCGCGACCGACGGCGCCGCCCCCGCTCCGCAGGAGGTGAGCGTGTCGTGGCCCGTCACGGTGACGACGCCGTGGGCGGGGCCGCTCATCGTCGCGGGCGGGATCGCGCTCGTCATCGGCCTCGTGCTCTGGGTCCTCGGCATGATCCACCTGCGCCGTCGCCGCGGACCGCGGCGCAAGGGGCCGCAGCAGCCCTCGCGGCGCGCGATCGGCGGACGTCGCGGCGGGCGCCGCGAGGTGGGTCCCGGCGCGCGGCGCGCGTTCGCGGCGATTCCCGCGTTCGTCCTGGCGGGCGCCGTGCTGGCGGGGTGCTCGCCGACCGCGTGGCCCGACCTCTCGTCGGCGCCGGCGCCGACGCCCACCGAGGAGGAGACGGCTCAGCCCGATGAGGAGCAGCAGACTCCCGCGATGACGCAGGCGCAGTCGGAGCGCATCGTCACGAGCATCGCGCAGACCGTGCAGAAGGCCGACGAGGAGCGGGACCTCGACCGGCTCGGCAGCCGGATGACCGACACGGCGTACGAGCTCCGGAGCGTCAACTACGACATCCGCGGCGAGGTCTCCGACCACGCGATGCCCCCCGCGATCCCCGAGGGGCCCGTGCAGGTGCTGCTCCCGCAGGCGAACGACGGCTGGCCGCGTACGGCGCTCGTCGTCGTCGGCGAAGAGGACGGCGAGACGAGCCCGACGATCTTCACGATGACCCAGAGCGACCCCTGGTCGCGGTACAAGGCGTCGTACATCGGCACGATCGGCCCGAACGTCGAGATCCCGGCGCTCGCTCCGGCCTGGCTCGGCGCGGCGCTCGTGCCGCCGGACTCGTCGTTCCTGCAGATCGCGCCCGACCAGATCGGCCGGGCCTACGCCGACGTGATCGCGAAGGGCGAGGACAGCGAGTACGCGTCGCTGTTCGACCTCGAGAACGACCCGTTCCGGGCGGCGCTGAAGGAGAAGCGCGACACGACGCGCACGCACTTCGACGAGACGGCGGAGAGCGACGATCTCGGCGAGCGCACGGCGGAGATCGACTTCTCGCAGGGAGCGAGCGACGCCGCGCCGGTCGCGCTCGCGACGCTCGACAGCGGGGCGATCGTGTCGGTCGCGCTGCGCGACTGGGAGACGATCCGCGCGACGAACGAGGACGCGACGATCCAGATCACGGATCCGCTCGTGCAGCACCTCACGGGCGAGGAGGAGACCGCCACGGGCGTGCAGACGCGCTACGAGAGCGAGCTGTTCTTCTTCGTGCCCGCGCGCGCCGCGGAGGAGCCGATCCGCCTCCTCGGCTTCGGATACGGCATCGTCGGCTCCGAGATCCTGCCCGAGGAGGACGAGGATGCGGGAGAATAGGGGCACGTCTCCCCACACCCGAACCACGGAAAGGTGATCGATGTCTGACGCCTCCCTCGGAGCCGCGCTGCGCGGCGCCGTCGACCTGTCGTCCCTGCGCAACCGTCCGCAGGATCAGCCCCCGCAGGGCGGATCCGCGCCCGCGGGCGCGGGCGGCGTCGTGATCGACGTCACGGATCAGACCTTCGAGCAGCTGATGCAGCTGTCGACGCAGGTGCCGGTCGTCATCCACTTCCGCACCGACCGCAGCGCGGCGTGCGGCGAGCTCGATCCCGTGCTCGAGAAGGTCGTGCGCGAGCACGGCGGCCGTCTCGTGCTGGCGCGCGTCGACGTCGATCGCAACCCGCAGATCGTGCAGGCCTTCCAGGTGCCGCAGGCGCCCATGGTGGTCGCGCTCGTCGGGCAGCGGCCCGTGCCGATGATGAACAGCGCGGCGCCGGAGGAGCAGGTGCGGCAGGTGTTCGATCAGCTGCTGCAGCTCGCCCAGCAGGCGGGCGTGACGGGATCGGTCGACGTGTCGGAGGACGACGCGGCGCCCGAGCCCGAGGAGCAGCCCCTTCCGCCGCTGCACCAGGCGGCGTTCGACGCGATCGCCCGCGAGGACTACGACGCCGCGATCGCCGCCTACGAGAAGGCGCTCACGGAGAACCCCCGAGACGACGAGGCGCGAGCCGGCCTCGGACAGGTGCGCCTGCTGCGCCGCGTGCAGGGCGTCGACCTCGACGCCGTCCGCCGCGCGGCCGCGGAGTCGCCGGCGGACGTCGACGCGCAGCTCGCCGTCGCGGATGCCGACATGGCGGGCGGGCACGTCGACGACGCCTTCTCGCGGCTCCTCGACCTGTTCCAGACCTCCTCGCCCGACGACCGCCCCCGTGTGCAGGAGCGGCTCGTCGAGCTGTTCGGCGTGGTCGGCGCGGCGGACCCCCGGGTCGTGTCGGCGCGCGGACGCCTCGCGAGCCTGCTCTTCTGACCGGAGGCGCGCGAGGAGTGACGGTCTATCTCGACCACGCGGCCTCGACCCCTCTGCGCCCGGAGGCGCGCGAGGCGTGGCTGGAGGCCCAGGTCGCGGGGAATCCGTCGTCGGTGCATGCCGAGGGCCAGCGCGCGCGTCGCCTGCTCGAGGATGCGCGCGAGCGCCTCGCGCGGGTTCTGGGGTGCGAGCCGATCGAGGTGGTGCTCACCTCGGGCGGGACGGAGTCGGCGAACCTCGCCCTCACGGGCCTGTGGGGCGCGAGGCGCCAGGGGCGCGACGCGATCGTCCTGCCGGACGGCGAGCATCATGCCGTGATCGAGCCGGTCGATCACCTCGCCCGGGAGGAGAGCGCCGACGTGCGGGCGGTGGTGCTCGACGCGGAGGGGCGCATCCTCCCGGAGCGCCTGGCCGACGCGCTCGCCCCGGGCGACGCGGCGCTCGCGACGGCCCTCGTCGCGAACAACGAGGTCGGCACGCTGCAGGATGCGGACGCGCTCGCGCGGGTCGCCGCCGAGGCGCACACGCCGCTGCATCTCGATGCGGTGGCGGCCCTTGGCCACGCGCCGGTCGACTTCGCCCGCTGGCGGGGCGACGCGCCGGGCGGATCGGGGCTCGTGGCGATG
The DNA here is from genome assembly GCF_050958665.1 of Microbacterium sp. gxy059. NCBI lineage: Bacteria > Bacillati > Actinomycetota > Actinomycetes > Micrococcales > Microbacteriaceae > Microbacterium > Microbacterium sp. gxy059. The sequence continues at coordinate 173,144 of NZ_JAMXWT010000002.1, forward strand.
AGCATCAGCGGGCACAAGATCGGCGCCCCGGCCGGCACGGGCGCCCTGGTCGTCTCCCGCACGGCGGCGCTCGCTCCGCTCCTGCGGGGCGGCGGACAGCAGCGAGCCCTGCGGGCGGGGACGCAGGACGTGGCGGGAGCGATGGCGCTCGCGACGGCCGCGGAGCTCGCTGAGGCGGAGCGGGAGGAGGCGGGCGTCCGCCATGCCGCGCTGCGGGAGCGGCTCCTCGCCCGTCTCGCGCGCCGCGCGCCGCGGATCCGCGCGCTCGGCGACCCCGTGCGGAGGGTGTCCGCCAACGTGCATCTCCTGCTTCCGGGCGCGGAGGGGGAGTCGGTGCTGTTCCTGCTCGACGTCGCCGGCGTGGCCGCGTCCACGGGATCCGCGTGCCAGGCCGGCGTCGCGCAGGCGTCGCACGTCGTCCGGGCGATGGGGTTCTCGGAGACCGAGGCGCGTCAGGTGCTGCGGATCACGATGGGACGCGACACGACCGAGGCCGACGTCGATCGCGCGGCCGACGCGATCGCCGACGCCTGCGCGCGTCTGACCGGGTGACGCCGATCCGCGGATCCCGCGGTCAGGCGCCGAACCTACAATCGGAGGTATGCGTGTTCTGGCGGCGATGAGCGGCGGGGTCGACTCCGCGGTCGCGGCCGCGCGGGCGCTGGAGGCCGGGCACGACGTCGTCGGCGTGCACCTCGCGCTCTCGCGAGCCGGAGGGACGCTGCGCACGGGCAGCCGCGGGTGCTGCACGATCGAGGACGCGATGGACGCCAGGCGCGTCGCCGACCGGCTGGGCATCCCGTTCTACGTGTGGGACTTCTCGGAGCGGTTCCGCGAGGACGTGATCGACGACTTCGTCGCCGAGTACCGCGCGGGTCGCACGCCCAACCCGTGCATGCGCTGCAACGAGCGCATCAAGTTCGCCGCGCTGCTCGAGCGCGCGCTCGAGCTCGGCTTCGACGCCGTCTGCACGGGCCACTACGCGACCCTCCGCGAGGGGCCGCGGGGTCTCGAGCTGCACCGGTCGAGCGAGGAAGCGAAGGACCAGTCGTACGTGCTGGGCGTGCTCACCGCCGAGCAGCTCGCGCACACGCTGTTCCCCCTCGGGGAGACGCCGTCGAAGGACATCGTGCGCGCGGAGGCGGAGCGCCGGGGCTTCTCCGTGGCGTCCAAGCCCGACAGCTACGACATCTGCTTCATCCCCGACGGCGACACGCGCGGCTACCTCGCGGAGAAGGTCGGCGCGGAGCCGGGCGAGATCGTCGACCGGTCGGGCGAGGTCGTCGGCTCCCACGAGGGCGCGCACGCCTTCACGGTGGGCCAGCGGCGCGGGCTGAAGATCGGCGTCCCCGCGCCCGACGGCAAGCCGCGCTTCGTGCTCGAGGTGCGCCCGGTCGACAACACGGTGGTCGTGGGTCCGAAGGAGGCCCTCGCGGTGTCGGAGATCGCGGGATCCCGCTGGACCTGGGCGGGAGCGGAGCCGGACGACCAGGCGACGCCGTTCGCGTGCGATGTCCAGATCCGCGCCCATGCGGATCCCGTCCCCGCGGTCGCTCGGATCGACGGCGGCGAGCTCGTGATCGTCCCCGACGAGCCCCTGACGGGCGTGGCGACGGGGCAGACGGCGGTCGTCTACATCGGCACGCGGGTCCTCGGGCAGTGCACGATCGACCGCACGGCGAGCGCCGCGCCGGTCGAAGCCTGATCGGAGCTTCTTCGTCGGAGGGGAAATCTAGACTCGCTGTGTGACCGATTCCGACAGCTCCCTCAGCCTCGCAGGCGCCCGCGCCGAGGTCGACGACCTCACGGCGCGCATCACGGACGCCAGAGACGCCTACTACGGCTCAGACACGTCGCCCGTCGACGACGGCACCTACGACCGATGGGTGCGGCGGCTGGAGCAGCTGGAGCAGCTCTTCCCCGTGCTCGCCAGCCAGGACTCGCCGACGCAGGTCGTCCCCGCCGCCGTCGGAACGGGCCTCGAGACGATCGCGCACGCCGAGCGCATGCTCAGCCTCGACAACGTGTTCTCCGTCGACGAGCTGAGGGAGTGGTGCGACAAGACCGAGCAGGCGGCCGGTCGGCGCGTGCGGTGGCTGACGGAGCTGAAGATCGACGGGCTCGCGATCGCGCTGCGCTACGAGGACGGCGTGCTCACCTCGGCGGCGACGCGCGGAGACGGCCGCGTGGGGGAGGTCGTGACCGAGAACGCCCTGCGCGTGGAGGGCATCCCCGAGCGCCTCGCCGGCGACGGGCATCCGCCTCTCGTCGAGGTGCGGGGCGAGGTGTTCATCCCGGTCGAGAGCTTCCACGAGCTCAACGCCCTCCAGGCGTCTCTCCGCGACCGCGCGGTTTTGGAGGCGAGGGAGAGGTGGGAGGCGATCCGCAGCGCCGCCCGCAAGCCGTTCGACGAGGAGAGGCAGCGGCAGGCGGCCGAGCGGCGCTTCCCGTCGTTCGCCAACCCCCGCAACGCGGCGAGCGGCGGCCTGCGCCAGCAGCTCGACAAGAAGCAGGGGCTGGAGCTCGAGGCCGGACGCGCGCGTCTCGGCGCTCTCCGGCTGTTCGTGCACGGCATCGGCGCGTGGCCCGATCCTCCTGTCCGGGCGCAGAGCGAGGTCTACGAGCTGCTCGCCTCGTGGGGGCTGCCGACGAGCCCCTACCTGCGCGTCTGCGACGAGGTCGACGAGGTCGCGGAGTTCGTGGCCCACTACGGCGAGAACCGCCACGCGGTCGCGCACGAGCTCGACGGCATCGTCGTCAAGGTCGACGAGCTCGCGCTGCACGACGAGCTCGGCGAGACGAGCCGCGCGCCGCGCTGGGCGATCGCCTACAAGTACCCGCCGGAGGAGGTGCAGACCCGGCTCCTCGACATCCGGGTGGGCGTCGGCCGCACGGGGCGGGCGACCCCGTACGCCGTCATGGAGCCGAAGCTCGTGGCGGGCAGCGTCGTCCGCCAGGCCACGCTCCACAACCGCGACGTGGTGCGGGAGAAGGGCGTGCTCATCGGCGACGTCGTCGTGCTGCGCAAGGCGGGCGACGTGATCCCGGAGGTCCTGGGACCGGTGGTCGATCGCAGAGACGGCTCGGAGCGCGCGTTCGTCATGCCCGAGGCGTGCCCCGAGTGCGGCACGCCGCTGCGGCCGATGAAGGAGGGCGACGTCGATCTGCGCTGCCCCAACGGCGAGGACTGCCCTGCCCAGGTGCGCGGGCGCGTCGAGCACATCGGATCGCGAGGCGCCCTCGACATCGAGGCGCTCGGCGAGGTGACGGCCGCGGCCCTCACGCAGCAGGGGTTCTCGACCGAGACAGGGGAGGCCTCCGCGCCGCCCCTGCGCACGGAGGCGGGCCTGTTCGACCTCTCCCTTCCGGAGATCGTCCCGATCGAGGTGGTCGTCCGCGACGCGGAGACGGGGGAGGAGCGCACCGACCCCGAGACGGGCGAGCCCGTGCGCCGCGCGCCGTTCCAGCGCATCGAGCTGACCTATCCTCCGGGCTGGGAGGACGCGACGCCGGCCGAGCGCCGCAAGGCGGGCATCCGCAAGGACCACCGCGTCGTCCATCCGTCGGCGCAGGCCGAGAAGCTGCTCAGTGAGCTCGAGACGGCTAAGACGAAGGACTTCTGGCGGCAGCTCGTCGCGCTCAACATCCGCCACGTCGGCCCCGTCGCCGCACGGGCGCTCGCCCAGCACTTCGGCTCGCTCGACGCGATCCGCGAGGCGAGCGCCGACGACCTCGCGGCCGTCGACGGCGTCGGCGAGACGATCGCCGCCGCGCTCGCGGCGTGGTTCGAGGTGCCGTGGCACCGGGAGATCGTCGAGCGCTGGACGGCGTCGGGCGTGTCGTTCCGCATCCCCGGCCATCCCGGGCCGGGGCGGCTCGACGATGGGGGAGGCGTGCTCGCCGGCCTCACGGTCGTGGCGACGGGAACGCTCGACGGGTTCACTCGCGACGGGGCGAAGGAGGCGATCATCGCCGCGGGCGGCAAGGCGGCGTCGAGCGTGTCGAAGAAGACCGACTTCGTCGCGGCGGGTCCGGGCGCCGGGTCGAAGCTCGCGAAGGCCGAGGATCTCGGCATCCGGGTGCTCGACGCGGAGCAGTTCCGGCTGCTCGTCACGGAGGGGCCGGACGCCCTGCCCGAGGCCTGACCTCGGCGATCAGTACCCGGGGCAGTCGGTCGCGGCCCGCGCGAGGGAGCAGAAGGGCCCGACCGACCCGCGCCCCAGATAGAGGCGCACGTTCGCGGCTCCCGCGGCGTCGAGCACCCCGACCCGCAGCCCGGCGACGTCGTACCTGCCGGGGTCGAGGCCCGCCCAGTCGGCGGGCTCGGGCGATCCCGTGAGCGGATCGCTCTGGGCGTTGACGGTGAGCGCGACGACGCCCGAGAGGAACAGACGGTCGTACACGCCGCTGACGGTGCCGAGGAGCGCGGAGACGGCGGTCGTGAGCCCCGACACGAGATCCCCGACCGCGGGGAGGAGACCCGTGACGAGGTTCGCGACGACGGGGCCGAGCCCGGAGACGAGCGCGCTGACGAGGCGGTTGAGGATCCCCGCGTCGATGATCCCCAGAATGCGCGCGGACGCGGTGACGCCCTGTCCCGCCGCGAGCGCGTCGAGCCCGACGCCGTCGATGGCGATGTCGATCTCCGCGACGGGGAGGATCCCGAGCGCGCGGATGGCCACCGTGGCGGTGAGATCCACCTCGATCGTGCGCAGCGCCTCGTCGAGCGCGTCGACGACGTCATCGAGCCAGGCGTCGAGCGCGTCGCCGAGCGCGTCGGTGAGGGCGCGGAGCACCTCCTCGCTGCCCAGGAGGTCGGTGTTGGGATCGAGCCCGTTGAGGGTCTCGCCCGATCCTCCGTAGGCGGCGCCGAGGAGCGCCGCGGTGCTCACGCGGATCGTCCCCGCCTCGAGGTCGATCGAGACGACGCCGCCGTCGTCGGAGATCTCCGTGGTGGCGAGCGTCAGGACGTCGCCGAGGGGGACGGAGAGGGCCAGGCTGTCGATGCTGATCGTCCCGAGCCGCAGGGTGCCCAGCAGGCCGCTCAGCAGGCCGGAGATGCCGCTCGTGAGGCCGTTCAGCAGCCCCTGATCGCCGGCGAGGCCGCTGACCAGCGTGTCGAGGCCGCCCGCGACCCCGATCAGGGTCGACGACAGGGTCTCCACCGCCGGAGACGAGAGCTCGAGGGCGACGTCGCTCGCGAGGTACTCGCGGGCGAGGCTGGCGGCGAGATCGCCGGTCCAGGCGCTCCGACAGCCGTCGAGCTCGGCACGGCCCGCGACGGCGCCGATGTCGAGCGACAGCCCGGTGATGCCATCGACGAGCTGCGCCGCATCGGCGTTGACGCTCGACAGCAGGGTGAACAGGTCGAGGCGTCCCAGCTCGGGATACGCGTTTCCGGGATCGAGGCGGATCGCGCCGCTGTCGCTGACGTATCCGGAAGCGCCCGCGGCCGTGCCGTCGTCGTCCGCGCGGCCGTACTGCGCGAGCACGCCCGTCTCGGTGTCCGTCGGCAGCGCCAGCAGGTCAGTGAGGGGCAGGTTCAGCGCGCTCAGCGCGGTCACGTCGAGGGGGTTCGCGTAGGCGTGGTCGCCCACGGGGCTCGCGGTGCCGGGAGTGACGCGCGAACGGCTCCCGTCGTTCGTGACCTCGACGCCCGAGGCCTCCGCGACGGCGTCGAGATCGATGCCGAGGAGGCCTCCGCTGAGGGCGTGTCCCTCGCCCCGGGTCGCGAACGCGCCGTCGGCGTCGGCGCAGTCGACGGCGGCGACGGGCGCGGAGTCCCACTCGTCGTCGCGCCAGCTCGCCTCGGTCGTGACGGCGGTCTGCGCGAGCAGGGAGGAGGCGACGACGACCGAGACGGCGGCGAGCGCGCCGCGCCGGACGGCGCGCAGGATCCCGGCGCGGCGCCTCATGCGCCAGCCTCCGTCCGCCGGGCGCTGCGTCGGAGGGCGAGGCAGATCCCGGCGCCGACGGCGCCGAGTGCGAGGAGGCCGAGCGCGATCGCGTCGGCGGCGAGGTCGCTTCCCGTGGGCGCGAGCGGATCGGGCGAGCGGGCGTCGTCTCCCGCGGCGTGGAGGCCCACGCCGATGCGGGCGCGGGCGTCGGCGATGCCGGCGGGATCCGCGTCGGGGGAGAGCGCGAGGGTGACGAGCAGGTGCCGAGGCGCGTCGCGGCGCAGGTCGGCGAGCGCGATCCGGTCGGCGTCGGCGGAGATCTCGGCGAGCGAGGTCGCGGGGAGCACGACGGCGCCCCCGGGCTCCGCGCAGCGCGGGACCGCGCCGTCCTGGAAGGGCGCGGGGCAGGAGGAGACGCTCGCGGTCATCCCTCCGCGGTCGACGAGCGCGCCGTCGGCGCGCAGCTCGAGGCTCAGCGAGCCGATGTCGGCGTCGGCGAGCGACGCCTCGATCAGCCAGTGCACGCGGTCGCCGGGGCGCAGGTGCGACCACGCGGGGGCGGCGGGATCGCTGCGCAGCGCCAGGAGCCCCGGCTGCCCCGTCTCCTCGACGCGCTCGAGCGCGGCGGCGGCCCGCTGGACCACGAGTGCGCCTCCCGCGAGCGCGACGAGCAGGAAGACGAGGGCGAGCGCGCCGGCGGCGCGGCGGCGGAGGGCGCGCTGCGCGGGGTTCATCGGCGGCTCCCCTCGAGGAGCGCGCGGTGCTCGCGGCGCGTGAGCGGGCCGGGAGACGCGGCCGCGGGAGCCGGATCCTGCGGCTCCTCGTCCTCGTCGTCGTCCTCGTCCGGTCTCCGCGGCCAGAACGCCCAGGCCGTGAGGGCGCCGGCCACGAGCGTCATGGCGCCCATCCCGAGGGGGGACTGCAGCACCATGAGAGCCGCGCCGACGTGCGGGACGGCGACCGCGACGCGGCGCGCCTCCGTCACCACGTAGGGGTGCAGATCGACCGCGTCGTTGTCGTCGCCGCGCATCACCAGCTCGCGGCCGCCCTCGGGGAGGGGATCCGCGCTCGTCGCCTCGGCGTCGTCGCGCACCTCGACGACGCGGTGCGTGACGGGGAGCGATCCCTCGCCCTGCGAGACGGTGACGACGTCTCCGACGCGGATGTCGGCGGCCGAGATCGGGAACGCGACCGCGACGGCGCCCTGCGGCATCGTCGGGGACATCGAGCCGGTGCGGAACGTGATGAGCGTCGCGCCGGTGAGGGCGGAGAACAGATACCAGAGCACGACGGAGGAGGCGGTGACGACGAGGATCGTCGTCACCGCCGTGCCCAGCGCGCGCCGCAGCATCCGGCTCACCCTCCCCGGGTGATCGCGTCAGGCGCCGCGATCAGGGAGCGACCGACTCGGACGCGAACTCCCACGCGGGCGAGATCTGCTGGCCCTGGAGCGCGTCGTCCGCGCCCTCCGGCAGCGTGATCGCGAAGCAGTAGTGCTGCGTCGACCCCGCGTCCGCGTCGAGGCTCTGCGGCCCGGACGACGTGGTTCCGAGGGGCTGGTCGGCGAGGATCTGGGTCCAGCCGGCCGGGTCGAAGGTCGCATCACAGGCGGGAGGAGCCGCCGCGTCGGTCGTGTAGACGGAGACCTGCACGGCCGCGGCGAGCGCCGCGTCGTGGGTCGGCGCGGGGGAGCCAGCGGCGGGCACGGCCCCCTGCAGCTCGACGCTCGCGGCCTCCGAGCCGGCGGTGGTGCGCAGCGCCACGGGGGCGTACACGGTGTCGCCGGGGGTGAGGGCGAGAGCACCCGGGGAGAACTGCAGCTCGCCTCCCGGGTTCTCCTCCTCGTCCGTCCAGCCCGCGGCGTCGTCGAAGGGCGCCGTGGTGTTCTGCTGCACTTCGAAGGTCGCCGTGCCGATGCCGGGGTCGCCGTCCGCGCCTCCCCAGACCCACTCCGAGTCGTTCCACGAGGCCAGCGTGTAGGCGGCCCCGAGGCCCACGACGAGCGCTCCGGCCGCGATCGCGGCGATCTTCCTGTTCCTGCGCGAACGCGCGATGTCTCCGGCCATGTGCCCGAGCCCTTCTCGATATGGGGGTGAGGGGAGGGATGGACGTCCTGCTCTTCCGCGTCGTTGCGGAATATCGGCTCCCAGGGCAACAGTAACCCGGGGAGGTCTTCCGGACAAGCTCGGGGATCTGCATGATGAGCGCAGGAGGGTCTACGCGTACGCGCGAGTACCAGGAGCGACGTGTCGGGTCCAGTTGGAGACGACCGCGATCCGGTCGTATGGTGGGGCGCTGCAATCACGGGTTCTGGAGGTTCCCTGAATGACTGACATCACGATCTACCTGATCGCGCTCGGCGTCTACTTCGCCGCCATGATCGCGATCGGCTTCTACGGCTACAGCCAGACGAAGAGCGGCGAGGACTATGTGCTCGGCGGGCGGAGCCTGCCGGCGCCGGTCGCGGCGCTCAGCGCCGGCGCGTCCGACATGTCCGGCTGGATGATGATGGGCCTTCCCGGCGCCATCTACCTCAGCGGGCTCATCGAGGCGTGGATGGCCATCGGCCTGACGCTCGGCGCCTACCTCAACTGGAAGCTCGTCGCCCCGCGTCTGCGCGCCTACACCGAGGTCGCGAAGAACGCGGTCACGGTGCCGACGTTCTTCGAGAACCGCACGCACGACAAGACGCACATCCTGCGCATCGTCGCGGGTCTCGTCATCCTCGTGTTCTTCACGCTGTACGTCTCGAGCGGCATGGTCGTCGGCGGCAAGTTCTTCGTGAGCTCCTTCGGCGGCGAGTACCTGGCCGGCATGCTGCTCATCGGCGGCATCACGATCCTCTACTCGCTCTTCGGCGGATTCCTGGGCGCGTCGTTCACCGACGTCGTGCAGGGGGTCATGATGATGCTCGCGCTCGTCGCCATCCCGATCATGGCGTTCATCGCCGTCGTCAACGCCGGCGAGGCGAGCGACATCGTGAACAACATCACCCCCGAGCAGGCGTCGTTCTTCGGCGGGGAGATCTCGGGGCCGACGATCCTCGCGATCGTCTCGGCGTTCGTCTGGGGCCTCGGCTACTTCGGTCAGCCCCACATCATCGTGCGCTTCATGGCTCTCCGCAGCGCTCACGAGGCGAAGGTCGCGCGCCGCATCGGCATCGGCTGGATGGCGCTGTCGCTGCTGGGTGCGGTGATCTCGGGCTTCATCGGCATCACCTACCTGCAGACGCAGGGCATCGTGCTCGACGACGTCTCCGCGGAGACGGTCGTGCTCGAGATGGCGAAGCTGCTCTTCCACCCGTTCATCGCGGGCCTCGTGCTCTCGGCCGTGGTCGCAGCGATCATGTCGACGATCTCGAGCCAGCTCATCGTGTCGTCCTCGGCGCTCGTCGACGACATCGCGAAGATCTTCTTCAAGAAGCAGCTCTCGGCCAAGGCGGGTCTGTGGCTCGGCCGCGCCGGCGTGCTCCTCGTCTCGGTCATCGCGGTGCTGCTCGCCCTCGACGACGAGAGCTCGATCCTCGGCCTCGTGAGCTTCGCCTGGGCCGGATTCGGCGCGGCGTTCGGCCCGATCGTGCTGCTGTCGCTGTTCTGGCGCAAGCTCACGAGCTGGGGCGCGATCGCGGCGATGGTCGTCGGCTCGGTCACGGTCTTCACCTGGCCGCTGCTCGAGACGGGGCTCTACGAGATCCTCCCCGGATTCGTGTTCGCCCTCGTCGTGGCGATCGTCGTGAGCCTCGCGACGTACAAGCCGGGCACGAAGGACGACGACGAGATCCAGAAGGAGTTCACCGACACGGGCGCGATCGCCATCCAGGGCGCGCCGTCGAAGGACGCCTGACCTCTCATCGCGACGAGGGCGCCTCCGCGGGATCCGTTCCCGCGGAGGCGCCCTCGTTCGCTCCCGCCGTGCGCGGCCCGTAGCATTGTCGGGTGACATCGACGTTCGACCCGCCTCGTCCCTGGGTGAGCTCCTACGCCCCCGGAGTGCCCGCTGACCTCGGCCCGCTGTCGGGATCCCTCATGGATCTCGTGGCCGCCTCCGCCGCCGACTATCCCGACGCCCCGGCCCTCGAGTTCTTCGGGCGCGCGACGACGTACGCCCAGCTCGCCGAGGCGATCGACCGCGCGGCGGCGGGCCTGTGGGCGCAGGGCGTGCGCGCGGGCGACCCGGTCGCGATCATCCTGCCGAACTGCCCGCAGCACATCGTCGCGTTCTACGCGGTGCTGCGCCTCGGCGCGATCGTCGTCGAGCACAACCCCCTCTACACCGCCCGTGAGCTGCGCAAGCAGTTCGAGGATCACGGCGCGGCGCACGCCATCGTGTGGAGCAAGGTGGCCCACGTGCTGCAGGAGTTCCCGGACGACCTGGCGCTCGACACGCTCATCTCCGTCGACGTGACGAAGGGCATGCCGCGGGCGATGCGGCTCGCGCTCCGGATCCCCCTGCCGCCGCTCGCCGAGAAGCGCCGGCAGCTCACGACGAGCGTGCGCGGCGCCGTGTCGTGGGAGCTCGTCGTCGCGTCGGATCCGATCGCGGCCGACCACCCGGGCCCGTCGACGGACGACATCGCGATCATCCAGTACACGAGCGGCACGACGGGCGACCCGAAGGGCGCGACGCTCACGCACCGCAACCTGCTGGCGAACGCCGCGCAGGCGCGCGCGTGGACCCCCGAGGTCGGCCGCGGCGAGGGCACGGTCGTCTACGCGGTGCTGCCGATGTTCCATGCGTACGGGCTGACGCTGTGCCTCACCTTCGCGATGTCCCAGGCGGCGCGTCTCGTCCTGTTCCCGAAGTTCGATCCCGACATGGTGCTCGCCGCCGCGAAGCGGCACCCCGCGACGGTGCTGCCGCTCGTGCCGCCCATCGCCGAGCGGCTCCTGGCGCGGGCGAAGGAGAAGGGCGTCTCGCTCGCCGGGACCGGCATCGGGGTGTCCGGGGCGATGGCCCTCGACGACGCGCTCGTCACGCCCTGGGAGGCGGAGACCGGCGGCATGCTCGTCGAGGGGTACGGGCTCTCCGAGTGCTCGCCCGTCATCGCGGTCAACCCCGTGTCGGACGCGCGCCGGGCCGGATCGATCGGGCTGCCCCTGCCGGGCACGGAGTGCCGCGTCGTCGATCCCGAGGAGCCCACGCGCGACGTCGCGCCGGGCGAGGCGGGGGAGCTCCTCGTGCGCGGGCCCCAGGTGTTCGGCGGCTACTACGGCCGGCCGGAGGAGACCGAGCGGGTGTTCGTCGACGGGTGGTTCCGCACGGGCGACGTGGTCGAGATGGACGAGCGCGGCTTCTTCTCCGTCGTCGACCGGATCAAGGAGCTCATCATCACGGGCGGCTTCAACGTGGCGCCGACCGAGGTGGAGATCGCGCTGCGTCAGCATCCCGCGATCGCCGACGCGGCGGTCGTGGGCCTGCCGGGCAGGAACGGCGAGGAGGTCGTCGCGGCGGTCGTGCTCGACGGTCAGCCGGACTTCGAGCCGGAGGAGGTGCGCGACTTCGTCAAGCGCGTCCTGACGCCTTACAAGGCTCCGAGGCGCTTCGTCGTCGTCGACGAGCTGCCGAAGTCGATGATCGGCAAGGTCATGCGGCGCACCGTGCGGGAGAGGCTCCTCGAGGAGGGCTGATCACCCGCTCCAGCGGGAGAACGGCGCGAGGGCGTCGCGCAGGGCGGCGATCTGCTCGGGCGCGGTGCCCGTCGCGGCCATGACCTGGGAGGGCACGTCGAGCGCGCGTTCGCGCAGCTCGCGCCCGGCGTCGGTGAGCGTGATGTCGAGTCGTCGCTCGTCTCCCTGCCGTCGCTCGCGTCGGACGAGCCCGTGCTGCTCGAGACGCTTGACGAGGGGGGACGCCGTCGCCGGCTCGAGCGACAGCGCGTCGGCGAGGTCGCGCAGGCTCCGGGGGCTGTCCTCCCAGAGCGCGAGCATGACCAGGTACTGCGGATGCGTGAGCCCGAGCGGCTCGAGGATCGGGCGGTAGATGGACACGACGTTGCGCGCGGCCGTGACGAGCGCGAAGCAGAGCTGGTTGTCGAGCTTCAGGAGATCGTCCCGCGGATCCGTCATGCTCCGATCCTAGTGCGCACGAAAAGTTCGTACACTAATCCTTATGACGAAGAAGAAGCCGCTGCGAGAGCGGATCCGCGAGGCGGGTGGGTTCTACCACTGGTTCAACTCCCGCCTCATCCGGTTCGCCGGGCCGCCCCAGGTGGGCCCGTACGGCCCGGATGTCCCTCCGCCGTGCGGCCGGTGCGGTCAGGCGAAGAGCGCGCACGAGGAGACCGCCGACGGCGCGCTCCGCTGCCCCGAGGGAGCACCGACCGACGCCGCGTAGACTGGGGGCGTGTCTGACATCACCCCCGATCTCGTGCGCCATCTCGGCGTGCTCGCCCGGATCCAGCTGACCGACGAGGAGGTGACCAGCCTCACCGGCGAGCTCGGCGCGATCGTCGAGAGCATCCGCAAGGTGAGCGAGGTCGCCACCGACGACGTCGCCGCGACGAGCCACCCGATCCCGCTGAAGAACGTGTTCCGCGACGACGAGCCCGGCGACATGCTGACGCTCGAGGAGGCGCTGAGGAACGCGCCGGACGCCGAGGACGGACGCTTCCGCGTGACCGCGATCCTGGGGGAGGAGCAGTGACCATGAGCGACATCACCCGTCTCACCGCGGCCGACCTCGCGGCGAAGCTCCGCTCGGGCGAGGTCTCGAGCGCCGAGGCGACCCGCGCCCACCTCGACCGCATCGCGCAGGTCGACGGCGACGTGAGCGCCTTCCTCCACGTCAGCGACCACGCCGTGTCGCAGGCGGAGGAGATCGACGCCCGCCGCGCGGCGGGCGAGGAGCTCGGAGAGCTCGCCGGCGTGCCGCTCGCCGTCAAGGACGTGCTCGTCACGACCGACATGCCGTCGACCTCGGGCTCGAAGATCCTCGAGGGCTACATGTCGCCCTACGACGCGACCGTCGTCGAGCGCGCTCGCGCGGCGGGCCTCGTCGCCCTCGGCAAGACGAACATGGACGAGTTCGCGATGGGCTCCTCCACCGAGCACTCCGCATACGGCCCCACCCGCAACCCGTGGGATCTCGACCGCATCCCCGGCGGCTCGGGCGGCGGATCGGCCGCGGCCGTCGCCGCCTTCGAGGCGCCCCTCGCGCTCGGCTCCGACACGGGCGGATCCATCCGCCAACCGGCGCACGTGACGGGCACCGTCGGGGTCAAGCCCACCTACGGCGGCGTCAGCCGGTACGGCGCGATCGCCCTCGCGTCGAGCCTCGACCAGATCGGCCCCGTCACCCGCACGGTGCTCGACGCCGGTCTGCTGCACGACGTGATCGGCGGCCACGACCCGCACGACGCGACCTCGCTCGCGACCGACTGGCCGTCGTTCGCCCAGGCCGCCCGCGAGGGCGCGAGCGGCGAGGTGCTGAAGGGGCTGAAGGTCGGAGTCGTCTCCGAGCTCCCGGACGCCGCGTTCCAGCCCGGCGTCGCGGCGTCGTTCCGCGCGTCGCTCGCGCGCCTCGAGGCGGCGGGCGCCGAGATCGTCGAGATCAGCGCCCCGCACCTCGAGTACGCGGTCGCGGCCTACTACCTCATCCTCCCCGCCGAGGCGTCGAGCAACCTCGCGAAGTTCGACTCCGTGCGCTTCGGCCTGCGGGTCGAGGGCGGGGGGACGGTGGAGGACGTCATGTCCGCCACCCGCGAGGCGGGCTTCGGCCCCGAGGTCAAGCGCCGCATCATCCTCGGCACCTACGCGCTGTCCGCGGGCTACTACGACGCCTACTACGGCAGCGCCCAGAAGGTGCGCACGCTCATCCAGCAGGACTTCGCACGCGCGTTCGCGGGGGTCGACGTCATCGCGACCCCGACGGCGCCGACGACGGCCTTCCGCCTCGGCGAGAAGCTCGACGACCCGCTGGCGATGTACGCCAACGACCTCACGACGATCCCCGCGAACCTCGCAGGGATCCCCGGCATCTCGGTCCCCTCGGGCCTCGCGGAGGAGGACGGGCTGCCCGTCGGCATCCAGTTCCTCGCGCCCGCCCACGAGGACGCCCGCCTCTACCGCGTGGGCGCCGCGCTCGAGACGCTGCTGACGGATGAATGGGGAGGCGCCCTGCTCGATCGGGCGCCCGAGCTCACGGGAGGGGCGCGCTGATGGCCGCCGCCAAGCTGATGGACTTCGACCGCGCGCTCGAGCTGTTCGAGCCGGTGATCGGGCTCGAGGTGCACATCGAGCTGAACACGAAGACGAAGATGTTCTCGGCGGCGGGCAACCCCGCCAACGAGGAGTTCCACGGCGCCGAGCCGAACACGCTCGTCGCGCCCGTCGACCTCGGCCTGCCCGGCTCGATGCCCGTCGTGAACCGCGAGGCCGTGCTCGGCTCGATCCGCCTCGGCCTCGCGCTCGGCTGCTCGATCGCGCCATCGAGCCGGTTCGCCCGGAAGAACTACTTCTACCCGGACCTCGGCAAGAACTACCAGATCAGCCAGTACGACGAGCCCATCGCCTTCGAGGGATCCGTCGAGGTGGAGCTCGAGGACGGCGAGATCGTGGTCGTGCCGATCGAGCGCGCGCACATGGAGGAGGACGCGGGCAAGCTCACGCACGTGGGCGGATCCGCCGGCCGCATCCAGGGCGCCTCGTCGTCGCTCGTCGACTACAACCGCGCGGGGGTCCCTCTCGTCGAGATCGTCACGAAGCCGATCTTCGGGGCCGAGCACCGCGCGCCGGAGCTCGCGAAGGCGTACCTCGGGACGATCCGCGACATCGCCCGCTCCCTCGGCATCTCCGAGGCGCGCATGGAGCGCGGCAACGTGCGCTGCGACGCGAACGTGTCGCTGCGCCCGCGCGGGGCGGAGAAGCTCGGCACGCGCACCGAGACGAAGAACGTCAACTCGATGCGCTCCGTCGAGCGCGCCGTGCGCTACGAGATCCGCCGTCAGGCCGCGATCCTCGCAGGCGGCGGCGTCATCACGCAGGAGACCCGCCACTGGCACGAGGACACGGGGGAGACCTCGCCGGGACGCCCGAAGTCGGACGCCGACGACTACCGCTACTTCCCCGAGCCCGACCTGCTGCCGGTCGCGCCGAGCGCGGAGCTCGTCGAGGAGCTGCGCGGGACGCTGCCCGAGGCGCCCGCCGCACGTCGCCGTCGGCTGCGCGAGGAGTGGGGCTTCACCGCTCTCGAGTTCCAGGACGTCGCCAACGGCGGCCTGGTGGACGCCGTCGAGGCGACCATCGCGTCCGGCGCCGCTCCCGGCGCGGCGCGCAAGTGGTGGACGGGCGAGATCACGCGCATCGCCAACGCGCGCGAGGCCGAGCCCGCCGACCTCGTCAGCCCCGCGCACGTCGCCGCGCTGCAGAAGCTCGTCGACGAGGGCGTGCTCACCGACAAGCTGGCTCGCCAGGTGCTCGAGGGCGTCATCTCGGGCGAGGGCGACCCGCGGCAGGTCGTCGACGCCCGCGGCCTCGCGGTCGTCAGCGACGACGGGGCGCTCATCGCCGCCATCGACGAGGCGCTCGCGGCGCAGCCCGACGTGCTCGAGAAGATCCGGGGCGGCAAGGTCCAGGCGGCCGGAGCCATCATCGGCGCCGTCATGAAGGCGATGAGGGGTCAGGCCGACGCGGCGCGCGTGCGCGAGCTCATCCTGGAGCGCGCGCAGGCGTAGTCTCGTGCCCATGCACAGGAGGCGGCCGCTGCTCATCGGGGTGGCGGCCGCCTCTGTCGTCCTCGCGGGGTGCGCGCCGTCCGCGGAGAGCGGGGAGGCGCCTGGCGCGCCGCCCGCAGAATCCGCATCGCCGGCGCCTGAGACCTCCGAGACGCCCGATCCGGAGACGCGCGGGGCGGAGGAGATCGTCGCGGAGATGACGCTCCGCGAGCGCGCCGAGACGGTGGTGATGGGATACGTGCCCGGCACCGACCCCGGGGCGATGGCCGCCGGGAGCCCGCAGGCTCTCATTCTGATGGGAGACAACGTCCCCGACGCCCCGGAGGCGCTCGCGGAGCTCACCGCGCGCGTCTCGGAGAGCGCATCGCCCGCTCCGCTCATCGCGATCGACCAGGAGGGCGGCGTCGTCTCCCGTCTGCCATGGGACGACCTCCCCTCCGCAGGAGAGCTGCAGGGTGCCTCGCCCTCGGCCGCCGCCGACGCTTTCGCCCAGCGCGCCGAGCTCGTCGCCGATGCGGGCGCGACCATCAGCTTCGGTCTCGTCGCCGACGTGCCGCGCAGCGAGGGGTCGTTCATCTTCGAGCGCTCGTTCGGCACGGATCCGGGGGCCGTCGCCGACCGGGTGGCGGCCGTCGTGGAGGCGGAGAGGGGAACGGTCGCGACGACCCTCAAGCACTTCCCCGGACACGGCGCGGCCGAAGGCGACTCGCACGAGGCGATCCCCTCGACCGACCTCGACGAGCAGACCTGGCGCGAGACCGACGCGGTGCCGTTCCAGGCGGGCATCGATGCCGGCGCGGAGCTCGTGATGGCCGGGCACCTCCGGTTCACCGCGATCGACCCGGACGCGCCCGCCTCCCTGTCGAGCCGCTGGTACGAGATCCTCCGGGACGAGCTCGGGTTCGACGGCGTCGCCGTGACGGACGACCTCGGGATGCTCCTCTCCTCCGGCGACAAGCGGTACGCCGACCTCGCGCAGGACGCCGTGCTCGCGCTCGCCGCCGGCGCGGATCTCGCGCTCGTCATCGCCGGATCCACCCCCGAGACGCCCGCGCAGGTCGCCGACGCGATCGCGGCCGCGGTCGAGGGAGGCGAGCTCCCCGAGGAGCGGCTCGACGAGGCGGCGACGCGGGTGATGCAGCTGCGTCTCGATCTCGATCCCGAGCTCTGATCGCGCGCGAGGGCCGCCCGCGCGCGGGAGAATGGATCCGTGGGACGACAGGACGGCACCGGGCGGCTCGTGTCGCGCGACGGCGCGGATGACGAGGGCGCGACGATCCTGCACGCCGACATGGACGCCTTCTACGCGTCCGTCGAGGTGCGCGACGACCCCTCGCTCGCGGGGAAGCCGATCGTCATCGCCCACCGCGACGGGCGCTCTGTCGTCTCGAGCGCGTCGTACGAGGCGCGCCGGTTCGGCGTGCGCTCCGCGATGCCGCTCGGCCGCGCGCTGGCGCTCTGCCCGCACGCTGTCGTCGTGCCGCCCCGCTTCGAGGCCTACCGCGAGACGTCGTCGCGGGTGATGGACGTGTTCCGCGGGGTGACCCCGCTCGTCGAGCCGCTGTCGATCGACGAGGCCTTCCTCGATGTCGCGGGCGTGCGGCGCCTCTGGGGTCCGCCGGGGGACGTGGCGCGGCTCGTGCGCCGACGCGTGCGCGAGGAGACGGGCATCGTCTGCAGCATCGGGGCGGCCGCGACGAAGCACGTGGCGAAGATGGCCTCGACGCTGTCCAAGCCCGACGGCCTGCTGATCGTCCCGGCCGCCCGCACGCAGGAGTTCCTCGATCCGCGTCCGGCCGGCGCCATGTGGGGCGTCGGGCCGAAGGCGGCGGAAGCCCTCGCCTCGCGGGCGATCCGCACCATCCGCGACGTGCGCGAGACGCCCGTCGGGGTGCTCGCGCGCATCGTCGGGCAGGCGCAGGCCGCCAGGATCCACGACCTCGCGCACGGCAGGGATCCCCGCGGCGTCGAGACGCAGCGGATCGAGAAGAGCGTGTCGCACGAGGAGACCTTCCACGAGGACGTCTCGGACGTCGGGCTGCTGCGCGCCGAGCTGCTGCGGCTCGCCGACCGCGTGGCGGTGCGGCTGCGGCGGGGAGGGGTGGAGGCGGCGGGCGTCGCGATCAAGGTGCGATACGCCGACTTCACGACCGTCACGCGCTCGCAGACCCTCGCCGAGCCGACCGCGGTCGGCCAGCGGATCGGCCGGGCGGCGCGGGATCTCTTCGACGCGCTCGACCTGCGCGGTGCGGTCCGCCTCGTCGGGGTCCGCGCGGAGCGGCTCCTGCCCGCGGGGTCGTCGGCTCCGGCGCTGTGGGACGAGGACGGCGAGTGGAAGCAGGTCGAGGGCGCCCTCGACCGGGCGAGCGAGCGCTTCGGCGCAGGGGCCGTCACACGGGCCGCGTTCCTGGCGTCCCGGGATCGGGACCGCCACGTGCCGACCCACGCCCGCCCGCCCGAGGATTCGGACTGACGCGCGCGTCGCGCGGGCGCGAATCGGGGTACCGTGGGGCCATGCCCAACATCGCGATCGAACTCGGCAAGCTCTCGTCCAACCTCGGCGTCACCGCGGCGTACGGGGAGCAGCAGGATCTCGACGGCGTGAAGGTGCTGCCCGTCGCGGCCGCGTGGTCGGGATTCGGCGGCGGATCCGATGAGGCCGGCAACGGCGGAGGCGGCGGCGGCGGATTCTCCGTGCCCGTCGGCGCGTACATCCGCCGCGGCTCCGAGTTCCGCTTCGCGCCGAACGTGGTGACGCTGCTCGCGGTGCTCACGCCCTTCGTGTGCGTCGCCGGCCGCGCGCTCGGCTACGTCATCAAGTGCCTGAAGAAGCGCCGCTGACCGTTCCGCCCGCCGCGAGCGCCGTCGTCGAGACGGCGCTCGCGGCGGTGCGAGAGGCGGGCGTCGCCGCTCCTCGGATCGTCATCGACGGCCGCAGCGGAGCGGGCAAGACGACGGTGGCGCGCGCCCTCGCCGCCGCGTGGCCGGGCGCGTGCCGGCTCGTCTCTCTCGACGAGTTCTATCCGGGCTGGTCGGGGCTCCGCGAGGGATCGCGCATCGCGGCCGGGCTGCTCGCAGCACACGCCTCGGGGCGGACGGGCCGATACCGCCGGTGGGACTGGGAGCGCGGCGTCTGGGACGCCGAGGGCGACCCGGTCGATCCTGCCGTGCCGCTCGTCGTCGAGGGGTGCGGAGCGCTCAGCGTCGCGGCGGCGCGGCACGCGACGGCATCGATCTGGATGGACGGCGACGCCGGTCTGCGTCGCGAGCGCGCGCTCGCGCGGGACGGAGAGGGGTTCGAGCCCTTCTGGGACATGTGGGCGGACCAGGAGAGCGCGCACATCCGGCGCGAGGATCCGCAGGCGCTCGCGACGACCGCGATCACGGCCTGCTGAGGAAGCAGGCGCCGGATCAGTCCTGGTCGCCGTCCTCGCGCTGCTCGGCGACCTGGATGAGGCCCTCGAGGCGGTAGCCGAGCCAGTTGTACAGCGCGACGCGAGGATCCTCCTCGTCGCGCTCGGCGTCGTCGTCGGACGCGATGCCGAGGCGGCTCGCGAGCACGAGACGCAGGGCGGCGAGAGTGCGCAGCCACGGGTCGAGGTGCTCCGCGGCGATCGCGACGTCGACGGGGGAGAGCGCCTCGTCGAGCTCCGCCTTCTCGATGCGGTCGAGGTCGGCCGACACGGTGGCGGCATCGTGGGCGCGCCGCCCGAGCAGCTCGCTGCGGGTGACGTGGCGGAAGTCGGTCGAGGCGTCGGGGTCGTCGGGGTACGCGTCGGGCGTGAGACGCTGCACGGCGGGGTCGCCCGCGGTCGGCTGCTCCGTCACGAGCTCGGAGAACTGTCCGACCAGGTCGCGCAGGTGCGTCGCCTCGATGCGGGTGAGGGTGAGGATCACGAGCGGGTCGCTCATCGGGGGGCCTTTCTCACGGTGGCCCAGAGGCCGTAGTCGTGCATCGCCTGCGCGTGCAGCTCCATCTGCTCGCGGGCGCCCTCCGCGACGACCGCGTGGCCGTCGTGATGCACCCGCAGCATGAGCTCGGTCGCCTTCTCGGGGGAGAACCCGAAGTACTCGCGGAACACCCGCGCGACGTAGCTCATGAGGTTCACCGGGTCGTCCCAGACGACCGTCTGCCAGGGGCTCGCGGGAGACGGCGCCTCGGCGCGCTCCGTCTCCTCGTCCCGCACGGGCGAGGCGAACACGGCGTGCGCGCCCATCAGGCCCACCCCAGCTCGTGCAGCCGCTCGTCGTCGATCCCGTAGAAGTGGGCGATCTCGTGGACGAGGGTGGTGTGCACCTCGTCGCGCAGCTCGTCGAGCGTCTCGCACTGGGCGAGGTGCGGCTCGCGGTAGACGATGATGCGATCGGGCAGCTCGCCCGAACCGTAGCGCTCGCGCTCGGTGAGGGCGAATCCGTCGTAGAGGCCGAGGAGGTCGAGGGATCCGTCCTCGGGGCGGTCCTCGACGACGAAGATCACGTTGTCGAGGCCGTCGATCATGTCGTCGGGGAGGGCGTCGAGCTCGGAGACGACGAGCGCCTCGAACCGCTCCGCGTCGAGATCGAGCGCGGCGTCCGTCCGGTCGTCCTGCTGCTCCTGCACGTGATCCACCCTATCGCCCGGCGCCTCCGGGAGGCCCGGACGCCGCGGGCCGGGCCGGGGCGGGATCCGCTCCTCCTGCCGTCCCAGCGGTTCGGCAGGAGGAGCCGCGTAGTGTTCTGCCCGCGCGAGAACGGCCGAGGCGTCCGCCGCCGCGCGAGCTGACGGACACCCGGCGAGAAGGAGCCCTCCATGGCGCAGAGCGCGCAGGCGCCGTCGCGCGCGACCGTCTCGCTCGTCGGGCTCATGGCGATGGTCGTGGGATCGATGATCGGCGCGGGCGTCTTCTCGCTTCCGCAGCGCTTCGCCTCCTCGACGGGCATCGCCGGGGCGCTCGCGACCTGGGCCGTCGCCGGGGCGGGGACGCTGGCGATCGCGCTGGTGTTCCAGCGGCTCTCGACGCGCCGCCCCGACCTCGACGCCGGCATCTACACCTACGCCCGCACGGGATTCGGCGAGTACGTCGGCTTCCTCTCTGCGGCCGGCTACTGGGCGAGCTCGTGCATCGGCAACGTCACCTACTGGGTGCTCATCATGTCGACGCTCGGCCAGTGGATCCCGGCGCTCGGCGCGGGAGACACGCCCCTCGCGATCGCGTGCTCCTCCGTCGGGCTGTGGCTCTTCTTCCTGCTCGTGCGCGCGGGGGCGACGCAGGCCGCCGCCGTGAACCGCATCGTGACGGTCGCGAAGATCATCCCCATCGTCGTGTTCCTCGCCGTCGCGGCGGCGGCGCTCGACCCCGCGGTCCTCGCCGAGAACTGGCGCAGCGGCCCCGAGGCGGGGACCTTCTTCGAGCAACTGCGCGGCACGATGCTCCTCACGGTGTTCGTCTTCCTCGGCATCGAGGGGGCGAGCGTCTTCTCGCGGCACGCTCGGCGCCGGTCGGACGTGGGTCGGGCGACGGTCCTCGGCTTCCTCACGGTCCTCTCGCTCTTCGCCGCCGTGACGGTGGTCTCCTACGGCGTGCTCCCGCGCGAGGAGATCGCCCGTCTCCAGGAGCCCTCGATCGCGGGCGTCATGGAGGCCGTCGTCGGGCCGTGGGGCGCGGTCTTCATCGCGGCGGGGCTCATCATCGCCGTGCTCGGCGCGTACCTGTCGTGGACGCTCATGGCGGCCGAGGTGATGTTCGCGGCCGCGAACGACGGGGTGATGCCCCGCGTGCTCGGCAGGGAGAACCGTCGCGGGGCTCCGGGGAACGCGCTGCTGATGAGCACGCTCCTCGCCCAGGTCGTGCTGATCCTGACCGTCTTCGCGGAGGACGCCTTCGCGTTCGCCCTCGACATGACGGCGGTGATGGCGCTGTTCCCGTTCCTCCTGACCGCGCTCTTCCTGCTGCGCATCAGCGGGGTGCGTCCCCGGGCGGCGCACCGCGGCGACGCGGCGATCGCGCTCGCGGCGAGCGCGTACGCGATGCTCCTGCTCGCCTCGGCGGGCGTCGAGCTGGCGCTGCTCGCGTCGCTCTTCGCGGCGCCGATGACGCTGCTGTACGTCTGGACCAGGCGGCAGAGAGGACGGCGCCCGTTCCGCACGGGGGAGGTGGCGCTGTTCGCCGGGATCGCGCTGACGGCGGTCGTCGTCGTGTGGGCTCTCGCGACCGGGCGCCTCGCGATCTGACGCGCGTCCTCCGCGCGGTCCCGTAGATTCGACGCATGCCGAAGCCGAGCGGACGCGTGCGCATCGGGCTCGAGCGCGCCGCGGCGCGAGCCGTCGACTACGGCTGGTCGCTGCGGGAGATCGGCGCGGGGATCCTCCGTCCGCGGATGCCGCCGGAGTTCGCCGCGGGAGAGCGCGCTCCCGTGCTGCTCCTGCCTGGCGTCCTCGAGAACTGGACGATGATGCGCCGGATCGCCCGGAGCCTCCACGCGGCGGGCCACCCCGTGCACGCGCTTCCGGAGCTGAGGCGCAACACCGTCTCCGTTGCGGAGGCGGCGGATCTCGGATCCGCGTTCCTCGCAGCGGGAGCGCTCGAGGGGGTCGTCCTCGTCGCGCACAGCAAGGGCGGCCTGATCGGCAAGCTCATGATGCTCGAGGACGACGGGCGGCGCATCGACCGGATGGTCGCCATCGCCACGCCGTTCGCGGGCTCGACGCTCGCCCGCCTCGTGCCGCACCGCACGATCCGCGCCCTGCGTCCCGATGACGCGACGATCCTCGACCTCGCCGCGCGCCGCGACGTCGACGCCCGGATCACCTCGATCTTCCCGCGCTTCGACCCGCACATCCCCGGCGGCTCCCGCCTCGAGGGCGCGACGAACGTCGAGATCGACGCCGCCGGCCACTTCCGCGTGCTGGGAGATGACGCGGTCCTCGCCGCTGTCCACGCGGCGGCGGACTGAGGGTCCGCGCGGTGCGCCACCGCTCGGCGGGCGAGAGGGCGGGGCTGCTCCTCGATGATCAGCTCGGCCGCGGCGCGGCGGATCTCCTCGCGTCGACCTGCGGGGCCCCTGGGGGCGTCGTGTCGGTCATGCGACCTCGTCTCGGTGCGGATGCACCGGCGCATCTGCGCCGAAGGCTGTGAGGGCATGGACCCGTCGCACTGAGGGCCCGCGGGCGTCTCCGCGGCGTGTGGCATTCTGGCACGGATCAGCCGCAGGCATCCGCGCGACCCCGAACGGGGCGAGGAGCGGAGTGACCGAGAGGATCCCATGGCCTGGATGACCGTCTCCACCGGACACGAGATCACCCTGCGCGACGGTGCGATCGTCGCGCGCAGCGCCGCGGGCCGCGAGCTGAAGTCGGTTCCCGTCGCTGTGCGGAAGACAGAGGAGCACGCGCAGCTCGACGCGCTGCGCGGGTTCCTCGCTCGGCACGACGAGGAGGCGGGAGCGACGGTGCAGGGGTGGCTGCTCGGATCCGAGCCGGTGAGCCGCCTCCTCCTCGCGGAGGTCTGGACCGATCCCGTGTGGCGCAGCTGGCTCGCGGACCTCGTCGTCACGGAGGCCGATGTCGCCGCGCCGCGCACCGGCTTCCTCCGCGCGGCGGACGCCGATGGGCTCGGCGTCGTCGACCTCGACGGCGACTCCGTGCGGCTCGCCGCCGACGCCGTCCTGCTGCCGCACCCCGCTCTGATCGACGATCTCGACGAGCTCCGCGCGTCCGCCGCCGATCTGGGGATCGAGCAGCGGTTCGACCAGCTGTTCCGCGACGTGCACGCCCGGCCCGAGGATCCGCCCGCGGGCGTCGACCGCGTCGACGACTGCGCCGGGGGAGAGTTCGCGGAGCTGCGGCACGCCACGGCGCGCGCCGTGGCGGCGGGATACCGCATCCGGGGCGGCTTCGCGGTCGTCCGCGTCGCGGAGGGCGGCCGCACCGTCACCGCCGCGTACTGGGTGGGAGCCGAGCACCCCGAGGCGCCCACGATCACGGGGCATCTCCAGTGGACGGCGGACGGCGCGCGCCTGCCGCTCGGCGACGTCGGCCCCGTCGCCTGGTCGGAGGGGATGCGGATGGCCGCGCACATCTTTGCGGGCCGCACGATCGAGCAGGAGGAGGAGCGATGAGCGTGCGCCCCGTCGAACAGGTCCCCGTCGCCGCCCGCGCCTCCGCGCATCCCGTGTTCGAGGACGTGCGCGTCGTGCGCCTCGTCCAGGAGCCGCTCGTGGAAGCCTCGGATGCCGAGCTCGCCGCGGTGGGCCTCGTGCCCGCTGAGAACGCCACGGGATCCGCGCCGCCCGTCGTGGGCCGCGCCCCCGCGCGGGCCGTCGGGTTCCCGGCGTGGCCGATCCTCACCGATCCGGACAACGCGCCGCACGCGCTCGCCCTCGTGGGGGACCTGCGCCGCATCGAGCGCCGCGCCGGATCGAAGCCGGGCGCGGCCGCCCAGCTCGCGCTCGACGCGGCAGAGACCCTCGACGGCACGGCCCCGCACTTCCTCCCCACCTTCTACGAGGAGGTCGCGCGGATCTTCCTCACCCACGACCAGCCCGCTCAGGCGGGCCGCTTCTTCAGCCGTGCCCGCGACGTCGAGCGCACCCACGCCCTGGCGATCGACGAGGCGCGCCACCGGCAGGCGCTCCTCGAGTTCGCGCTCGCGGGCGCGCTCCCCGTAAAGGCCCTCACGGCGGAGTCGAAGGATCTCCCGAGCCGGATGGCGCCCGCCGACGCGCTGGAGGAGTTCCTCACCCTGCTCATCGAGCGCACTCGCGCCGGCCTCGCTCCCTACGCCGGCGCCATCGCCGACCTCGGGCGGCTCATCCGCGGGGCGAAGCTCTCCGCGCCGGAGCGCGCGCAGACCGAGGCGAGGCTCTTCGACGCGCTCCTCGACGCCCCGGCGCTGCAGCGGGCCGCGGCGGGGTTCTGGAAGAGCGCGAGGGATCCGCTCGGCGCCTATCTCGCCGCGCGTCCGGACGCCGCAGACGCGCTCTTCTCCGAGATCCCCGCCGAAGCCGAGCCCGCCGACTGGCTCGACCTCGTCGAGCGCAGCGGCGCCGCGGATCGGCTGCGCGACGGCTCCGCGGATCCGGTCGTCTGGATCGAGGGCTTCCTCGCGCACGTCGCCGCATGGGGGACGAAGCACCGATCCGCGCCCGACTCCGCGCGGGGGACGGAGAAGCTCGTCGCGCTGATCGAGACACTGCCCGACCTCGACGGCGCGCGCCTGACGGTGCCCGCCGCGATCGACCGCATTCCCGTGCGTGTGCTCGACGCGATCCTGGACCGCGGCGCGTCCACGCTGCACGTGGCCGAGCCGCGTCGTCTCTCCGACAGCGATCGCGCCCTCGACATGGAGGGGTGGCTCGCAGACGACGCCCGCCTGCCCCTGGACCGGCTGGCGGCGGATCCGGAGATGCGCGTCCGCGCGGCGCTCGCGCTCCTGCCCGAGCCCGGGCATCGGCGTTCGGGACCGCCGCGGGCGAACCCCGCTCTCGTCCGCGCGCTCGCGCAGAGCCCGAGCGGCCGGGCCGTCATCGCCCAGGCGCTGGAACCGGACTGGAGCAGCGATGCGCACCTGCGGAGCCGGTGGATGCCGGATGCCCGGCAGACGCGCTCGCCCTCGCGAGAGCGCGGGGAGGGCCTGCTCTCCGCCGATCGCGCGGGGAGGCGCCGCCCCACGCTCGCCCAGGCGCACGCCCGTCTTCCCCGGCTGTCCGCGCTTCTCGCCCCGGACCTCCTGGGCCTTCTCGAGGACGCGTGCCCGGAGGCGATCGCCGCCCTCCGGCGCGACTACGACCCCGCGCGCCTGACGGCGAGCGCCCTGCGCCAGGGCCTGCGGACGGAGCTGACCTGGCCCGCGTTCGAGGCCGCGTACGCCGAGCTGGCGCGCGCGCACGCGTCGGACGACGGACCGCCGAGCGGCGTCGGCGGTCCCGTCGAGGCGTTCCCCGCCGTGGGGCTGTGGACGACGGAGGGACGCGTGGTGTTCGTCGACGGAGCGCGCCGCGTCGCCGAGCACGTGTTCGACGCGCCGCGGGGCGACGAGTACCGCGACTTCTCGTTCGCTCTCTCGGACGGGCGGATCCTCTTCTCCGTCAAGCGGTCCGTCCGAGGGAAGACGCAGACGGTGCTGCGCTGGTCGCACCAGGATCGCGAGGGCGTGCTCGACGGCGGGGACTGGCGTGCGTGGAACTCCGACGAGAGCATGTCGATCGTCGTCCCGGGCGGCCGCCTCACCGACGTGGGGCTGCTGCGCGCCGGCGAGATGATGCTTCCCGAGAAGCAGCGGGCGGGTGCGGTCGTCCACGACGACGGCGCCTTCGCCACAGGGGCGGGCCTCGCGCTCGACCCGGAGACGGGCGAGATCGGGGCGAAGCGCTGGCCCGACGCGATCGCGGAGCTGCTCGCCCCGCACGACGCCGAGGGGTACGTCGTGCACGCGGTGCGGTGGCAGCCGGTCACAGAGACCACCGCCGACTCGCTGTTCGATACGCACGACGGTCGGCACGCGACCGTCGTGCTCGCCCGCAGCCGCTCCGAGGGGCGCCTGCGGGGAGTGACCGACGAGCGCATCATCCACGCCGACGGATCCGTCGACGATCTGCCGGACGCGGAGCGCATCGGCGCCGGGCGTCTCGTGCGTCCGGGCGGAGGCCACTGGGACGTGCTCGACTGGCACGAGCAGTTCGCCGACGACGAGGGGTTCGTCGTCCCCACCTCGCTGACCCGCTGGGGCACCCCGCACGCGGTCCACCGCACCAGCCTGGCGGGGATCCATCAGCTGAGGGTGCGCGACGCGGCCGTGAGCGCGCGCATGCGGACGCTCACGGAGACCGACGTCGCGCCGCTGGCCGACGCGGCCCGCGCGTGGGTGAGCGGGATCGACGCGGATCTGCTCCCCGGGCCGCAGGATCTCTTCCAGGCCCCGGCGGAGCGCACCCTTCCCGACGAGCTCATCGCGCAGGCCGCGGCGGTGCTCGGCACGGACGACCCCGCGCTGACCGAGGCGGCCGCGTGGGTCGCGGCGGAGGCGGCGGCCGTCGCGGAGCGCAGTGGGCTCGCCGTCGACTCGCGGGAAGAGGAAGGGCCGTGACCGGTCGCCGTCGCTCTTCGCCGACGCGGAGCCTTCCGCCGCACTCCTGCACGGACGCGTGATCCGCGAGCTGCCTCCACGATCCTCGCGTCCCTTCACGCGCGCGGAGATCGTCGAGCTCACCGCGCGTCTGCGGCTCGGCGCGGGAGAGCGGACCGCGCCGTACTGAGGTCGAGCAGGTCGCGCCCGACCGGTGGAAAGCGGATCGCGCGACCCCTACGGTGAGGGGCATGCCTCTTCTGGACCATCTCGGGATCTCCGTCGTCGACCTCGAACGCGGGCGCGAGCAGTTCGATCCGGTGCTCCGCGCCCTCGGCTACGAGCGGTTCGACGCCGACGGCAGCACGGCGTGGAGCGTCGGCGACGAGTCGGAGTTCATCATCTTCGGCGCGCGGGGCGAGGACGCGCCGCCGCACGCGCACGGCGAGGTCGGCTGGCAGCATCTCGCCTTCGCCGTCGACTCCCGCGACGACGTGGATCGCCTGCACGCCGTCGCGATGGACGCGGGCTGGACGGCCGTGCGCGACCCGAAGACGTACCCGCGGTTCTCCGAGCGCTACTACGCGTCGTTCGTCGAGGACGACAGCGGCATCCGCATCGAGTTCATGCACAACCCGCCGAAGGAGGCCGCCGTAGGCTGAGCGCCCTCGGGCCGTCCCGAATCGCGGATCGAACGCCCCGGTCGACGAGACGGCGTCAGAGCAGGGCGAGCGCCCAGACCCGCGTGCGCAGCACGACTCCGCGGAAGGGGACGTCCCGTTCCCCGAGGTCGTCGAATCCGGCGCCCCGGCAGAGGGCATTGGACGCGGCGTTGTCCACGGAGGGGTGGGCGAACAGGCGCTCCCGCGGCGGCGCCTCGTCCGCGATGAGCGGGATGAGCGCGCGGACGGCCGTGCCGGCGACGCCCTTCCCCTGCCACCGCGGCAGCACGTTCCACCCCGTCTCGTACGCGGCCTCGCCGTCGTGGTCGATCGGCCAGAAGCCGATGCCGCCCGCGGGCTCGCCATCGGCTTGGATGGCGTACATCCGCGCCCCCTCGCTCCCATCGAGCCGCAGATAGCGCTGGTGGCGTCGACGGATCTCCTCGTCGCTCTCCGGACCGCCGAGATGGCGCGTCATGGGCGCGGTGTTGGCCGCGATCAGGAGCGGGAGGTGCTGCGGAGCCCAGGGCGCCAAGGTCACATCGGTCACGACGACAGGCTATGCCGCACCTCTGACACCCGAAGACGGCGTCTCAGCGCACCGGCGACACGCCGCGCGATCCGCGGGCGCGGGGCGACGCGCCCACCTGGGGTCGACGCGAGAAGCGGATCAGCCCCAGCATCGAGATGCTGGGGCTGATGAGTGGGGTGGCTAACCGGGCTTGAACCGGCGACCTCCTGGACCACAACCAGGCGCTCTACCGACTGAGCTATAGCCACCGTGGCCGCGCCGTGACGCGGCAACCCGACTATCTTGTCACAGGTTCGGAGCGAACTCGCTCACGACATTCTCAGCAATCGCCTTGACCTCGTCGGTCGTCGGGCCGGGCTCGGGGAGGAACGCCGCGCGGCGGTAGTAGCGCAGCTCGCGGATCGACTCGAGGATGTCGGCGAGGGCGCGATGGCCGCCGTTCTTCTCAGGCGCGTTGAAGTACACGCGGGGCATCCAGCGGCGTGCGAGCTCCTTGATGCTGGAGACGTCGACGTTGCGGTAGTGCAGGAAGCCGTCGAGCTCGGGCATGTACTTCGCCAGGAACATGCGATCCGTTCCGATCGTGTTGCCGGCGAGCGGAGCGCGGCGCTCCTGGCCGACGAAGCGGCGCACGTAGGCGAGCACCTGGTCCTGGGCCTCGGCGAGCGGCACGCCGTCCGGGATCTCTCGGTCGAGCCCGCTCGTGCGGTGCATGTTCGTCACGAACTCGTTCATGTTCGCGAGCGCGGCGTCGCTCGGGCGGATCACGATCTGCAGCCCGGGGTCGAGGATCCGCAGCTCGAAGTCGGTGACGACGACGGCGATCTCGACGAGCTCGTCGACGGCGGGGTCGAGACCCGTCATCTCGCAGTCGATCCAGACGAGCCGATCGTTCTCGGACGCACCTGCAGCCATCTCGGGCCTCTCCTCGTGTTCGCGATAGGACGGAGTCCCCCCGGAGAGATTCGAACTCCCGACCGTCGGATTAGAAAGCCGCTGCTCTTCCACTGAGCTACGAGGGGTGAGCGGGGCGGAAGCGCCGCGAGCCGCCAGACCAGGGTAGCGCCCTCCGCTCCGCGCGCGCCGGAGCCGGGCGCCCCACGCGGGCGTACCGTGGGAGGGAGGCGCCCGGTTCCGGGCGCGGCGCAGATACGCGAGGAGCGGGATCGACATGCAGACGTTCGTGCTGGCCGGGGGATGCTTCTGGTGCCTGGACGCGGCCTACCGCGCCCTCCGCGGCGTGGAGGAGGTCGTCTCGGGGTACACCGGAGGAGCCGCGGCGAGCCCCACCTACGCGCAGGTCTGCACGGGGACGACGGGGCACGCGGAAGCCGTTCGGGTGACGTTCGATCCCGAGGTCATCCCGGCCGAGGTGATCCTCGACGCGTTCTTCACGATGCACGACCCGCGTCAGCTGAACCATCAGGGCGCAGACAGGGGCACGCAGTACCGCTCGGCCATGTTCCCGGAGGATGAGGCGCAGCGCGAGCTGTTCGAGACCGCGCGGCGCCGCGCGAGCGATCTGTGGGATGCGCCGATCGGCACGCGAGAGGGCGAGATCGTCACGACGATCGAGCCGCTCGGGGTCTTCTGGGACGCCGAGGAGGACCACCAGGACTTCTTCGCCAAGAACCCGGGCCAGGGCTACTGCCTCGCCGTGGCCGTGCCGAAGGTCAACAAGGTCCGCGCGCGCTTCGGCGAGTACGCCCGGGCCTGATCCCGCCCGACTCCGCCTCCACAGCCGCGGATCCGCCGGATCCGTTCCCCTTTCGGCCGATCCGGCCTGCGAACAGGCCTGCGGACGGGCCAGCCTGGCCTCACCCGGTCGAAGCGCGGCTGGGCGAGGCGAAAGGGAAGAGCATGTCCGACAGCATCACCGTCATCGGAAACATCGCGGAGCACCCGATGCTCATGACGAGCAGCACCGGCTCCCCGTACACGCGGATCCGCATCGCGAGCCCCAGCAGGCGCCGGGATCCGCGCACGGGGGAGTGGCGGGACGCGGCGCCCAACTGGTACTCGGTCGTGCTGTTCCGCGCGCTCGCCGAGAACGCGGTCTCCTCGCTCGAGAAGGGGCAGAGGGTGATCGTGACCGGCAAGCTGAACGTCGAGCGGTGGGAGCGCGACGAACGCTCCGGCACGCACGTCGAGATCCTCGCCGACGGCATCGGACCCGATCTCCGCTTCGGCACGGCGCGGTTCGCCCGAGCGGTCGCTCAGGCGAGCGCCGAGCGGCCGGCGGACGACCAGGCGCCGTCGGGGGCCGCCGCCCCGCAGGCGTCCGACGCGCGCGCCGCCGCTCCGCCGAGCGAGTGGGCCGCGCCGGGTGAGGAACGGGCGACGAGCGAGACGCCGGAGCACTCGCTCGAGGACGCCCCGGTCCCGTACTGATCCGGGCGCGGCGCACCCGCCCGATCCGCCTTTTCCCGGGCGATCGCCGTAGACTGAGCGGCAACATGGCTGAGTACATTTTCCAGATGGTCCGGGCCCGCAAGACCGTGGGCGACAAGGTGATCCTCGACGACGTCTCGATGTCGTTCTTCCCGGGGGCGAAGATCGGCATGGTCGGCCCGAACGGCGCCGGAAAGTCGACGATCCTGAAGATCATGGCGGGTCTCGACCAGCCCTCGAACGGCGAGGCGACGCTGACGCCGGGCTTCACGGTCGGCATCCTCATGCAGGAGCCCGAGCTCGACGAGTCGAAGACCGTGCTCGAGAACGTCGAGATGGGCGTCGCCGACATCAAGGGCAAGATCGACCGGTTCAACGAGATCTCCGCCGAGATGGCGAACCCCGACGCCGACTACGACAAGCTCCTCCCCGAGATGGGCGAGCTGCAGGAGGCGATCGACGCCGTCGACGGCTGGGAGCTCGAAGGGCAGCTCGAGCAGGCGATGGACGCCCTGCGCACGCCCCCGGGCGACGCGCAGGTCGCTCATCTGTCGGGAGGCGAGAAGCGCCGCGTCGCGCTCTGCAAGCTGCTCCTCGAGAAGCCCGACCTGCTGCTCCTCGACGAGCCCACCAACCACCTCGACGCCGAGAGCGTGCTGTGGCTCGAGCAGCACCTGCAGCAGTACCCGGGCGCCGTCATCGCGATCACGCACGACAGGTACTTCCTCGATCACGTCGCCGAGTGGATCGCCGAGGTCGACCGCGGCCGCCTCATCGGCTACGAGGGCAACTACTCGACCTACCTCGAGAAGAAGGCCGAGCGCCTCGACATCCAGGGCAAGAAGGACGCGAAGCTCCAGAAGCGCCTGAAGGACGAGCTCGAGTGGGTGAAGTCGAACGCGAAGGGGCGCCAGGCCAAGTCGAAGGCGCGCCTCGCCCGCTATGAGGAGATGGCCGCGGAGGCCGAGCGCACCCGCAAGCTCGACTTCGAGGAGATCCAGATCCCGCCGGGGCCGCGTCTCGGCAACCTCGTGATCGAGGCCAAGAACCTGCAGAAGGGCTTCGACGGCCGCACGCTCATCGACGGGCTCAGCTTCAGCCTGCCGCCGAACGGCATCGTCGGCGTCATCGGCCCGAACGGCGTGGGCAAGACGACGCTGTTCAAGACGATCGTCGGCCTCGAGCCGCTCGACGGCGGCGAGCTGAAGATCGGCGAGACCGTGAAGCTCAGCTACGTCGACCAGTCGCGCGGCGGCATCGACCCCGAGAAGACGCTCTGGGAGGTCGTCTCGGACGGGCTCGACATCATGATGGTGGGCAAGACCGAGGTTCCCTCGCGCGCCTACGTCTCGAAGTTCGGCTTCAAGGGCCCGGATCAGCAGAAGAAGGCCGGCGTGCTCTCGGGCGGCGAGCGCAACCGCCTGAACCTCGCGCTGACGCTCAAGCAGGGCGGCAACGTGCTGCTCCTCGACGAGCCGACCAACGACCTCGACGTCGAGACGCTGCAGTCGCTCGAGAACGCGCTGCTGGAGTTCCCGGGATGCGCCGTGGTCGTCACCCATGACCGGTGGTTCCTCGACCGCATCGCGACGCACATCCTCGCCTACGAGGGGACCGACGAGGACCCCGCGAAGTGGTACTGGTTCGAGGGCAACTTCGAGTCGTACGAGCAGAACAAGATCGAGCGTCTGGGTCCGGACGCGGCGCGCCCGCACCGCACGACCCACCGCAAGCTCACGCGCGACTGAGCCGAGAGGTGCCCGAGCTTGCTCGGGCACCCGAGGCGACTGAGTGCGTCGACGAGCGAAGCGAGGACTACGCGCGACTGAGGTCGAGCGCACAAGACGACGGCGCGCCCCGAGGAGAGATCCTCGGGGCGCGCCGTCGTCTGCGCGGGGAGTCAGTCCGCGACGAGCGTGTCGTACGCGTCGGGGTTCTCCTCGATCCACTGCGCGACGGCGTCGGCCTCCTGGCCCTCGTCGTAGTCGTTGACGACGGTGTTCTCGAGCGAGCTCCACTGGTCGTCGTCGAGCACGAAGCCGGCGAAGTACTCCGCGGCCTCGGGGAACTCCTCGGCGAAGCCGGCGTGCGCGAAGGTGTGCATGGTCTCGGGCTCGCCCATCCCGCCCTTCGGGTCCTCGAGCTCCTTCAGGTCGAACGCCCCGTTGGCCCAGTAGGGCTTCCAGAGCGTCACGACGATGTCCTCCTCGTTCGCGATGCGCGCTTCGAGCTCCGTGAGCATCGCGGCCGTCGACGAGGTGACGAGCTCGAAGTCGCCGTCGAGCCCGTACTCGGGCATCGCGACCGTCTGCGTCTGCTCGGTGAGGCCCGCGCCCGACTCGATGCCGATGATCTCGCCGTCGAACATGTCGGGGTTCTCCGCGAGATCCTCGATCGAGTCGATGTCGGTGTAGGTCGGCACGGCGAGGAAGTTCTGCGCCTGATCGTAGAACGTGCCGAGATCCTCGAGATCGCCCTCGTACTGCTCCACGTACGTCGCGTGCGTCATGTCGGGCCACGCGGACGGGTAGATGTCGAGGTCTCCGTTGGCCAGGGCGGTGTAGACCACGCCGACCTCGGACAGCTCGGTGAGCTCCACCGAATAGCCGAGGCGCTCGAGCTGGTCCTGCGCGAGGAAGGCGGTCACGAGGGTGTCGGTGTAGGAGGGGATGTAGCCGATCGTGAGCTCCCCGAGAGAGTCGCCGTCCGACCCGCCGCCTCCGTCGCTCGAGCATCCCGCGAGCACGAGGGTCGCGGCCGCTCCGAGGGCGAGTGCTCCGGTCAGATGGCGCTTCGTCATGGGTCGTTCCTTTCCTCCCGCTCTCCGCGGGCCGAGGTGGAGCATCGCGACCCGGTCCGATTGCTCATCGGACGACGAGACGCAGATGTGATCTGTGATCACACGCCACGTTAGCGCAGTCGGAACCGGGATCCGAATCCCTACAATGAGCGCATGGCACTGCCCCCGCTCGACCCCGGCTCGCGGGTCGCCGACCGCGCATTCGAGGCGATCCACGCCGCGATCCTCGACGGCGACCTTCCGCCGGGCGCCCCTCTGCGCATCCGCTCGCTCGCCGACGAGCTCGGCACGAGCATGATGCCGGTGCGAGAGGCGATCCGCCGGCTCGAGGAGCAGGGGCTCATCGTCTCGAGCCCCTATCGCGGAGCCGTCGTCCGGGGCTTCACGCCCGGCGAGATGCTCGACGTCTACGCGGTCAGGCGCCTTCTGGAGGTCGAAGCCGCGCGTCTCGGGGCGTCGGATGCCGAGCGAGAGGAGACCGCGTTCCGGATGGAGGAGTCGTACGGGGCGGCTCGACGGGCGCTGGGGGAGGTCCGCGCCGCGGAGTACCTGGCGCGGGACGAGGAGATGCTGGAGACGCTGTATGCGGCGTCGCGCAACCTCGTGCTCGTCTCCTCGATCCGCGCCCTGTGGCACCGCTCGCGCGCCTACAAGCTCGTCGGGGTGCGCGAGTCCGTCGACGCGGGGGAGAGCGCGGCGCTGCTCGACTACCAGCCGGCCCTCATCGCCGCGGTGCGCTGCGGAGACGGCGCGCGCGCCGCCGAGGTCACCGCGTCTGCGATCGACGCCGCCATCGCGCGCATCGGCGGCGCGCTGACCGAGGCCGGATGACAGCGAAGGAGCCCGCTCCCCGAGGGGAGCGGGCTCCTTCCATCGCGTCAGCGCGTCACTCGGAGACGACCCAGTCGTACTGGTCGCCGTTCTCCTCGAGCCAGACGTCGATGGCCTCGTCGGCCTTGCCCTCGTACTGCTCGTCGGTGACGATCTCCTCGAGCGAGCCGTACTGGTCGTCGTCGAGCTTGATCTGCGCGACGAGCTCGGCGGCCTCGGGGAACTCCTCGGCGAAGCCGTCCTTGCCGAGGAAGTTCAGCGTCTCGGCCTCGCCCATCGCGCCCTTCGGGTCCTCGAGGTCCTTGACGGGGTAGGCGCTGTTCGCCCAGAAGGGGCGCCACAGCGTCACGACGATGTCCTCCTCGGCGGCGACCGCCGAGTCGAGCTCCGCGAGCATCGCCGCCGTGGACGAGGTGACGAGCTCGTACTCGCCATCGAGCTCGTACTCGGGGATCATCTTCTCCGCCGCCCCGGTGAGGCCCGCTCCCGGCTCGATGCCGATGATCTTGCCGTCGAACCGGTCGCCCTGGCCCTTGAGGTCCTCGATCGAGTCGATGTCGTCCATGTAGTCAGGGACGGCGATCGTGAGCACGGCGCCGTCGTAGTACGCGCCGAGATCCTCGATGCTGTCGCCGAACTGCTCCATGTACTCCGCGTGGGTGACCTCGGGCCAGCCCGACGGGTACATGTCGACGTCGCCCTGGGCGAGCGCGGTGTACAGCGGTCCCGCCTCGGTGAGCTCCTGCATCTCGACGTCGTAGCCGAGCTTGCCGAGCTGGTCCTCGAGCAGGTAGGCGGTGCTCAGCCCGTCCGTCCACGAGGGGAGGAAGCCGAGCGTGATCGTGCCCTTGTCGCCATCGCCTTCGCCGCTGCCGCCGCTGCCGCCGTCTGAGCTGCAGCCGGAGAGCACGAGGGCGCCGGCGGCGCCGATCGCGAGGATGCCGGTCAGGTGTCGCTTGTTCATGAGGTGTCCTTTCCTCCCGCGTGCTGTGTCGCGGGTGTAGGGGAAGCGCGTCCGAACGGAGCCGGGCGCAGAGCGGGTGAGCCCGCTCGATCTGAGGTGGATCACGGCGCGGCGCGGCGCATGGACTGCTGGGCCTGCCCGGCCTCCTGGCGCGCCTCCTCGTCGGCCGCGAGCTGCCGGCGCGCGTCGCGACGACGCGCGAGGATGCCGAGGAGCGACGAACGGTAGTCGGCGGGATTGCCCATCGCGGCGGTGACGCGGTCGAGGAAGACCGCGATGAACACGACGCAGAGGCCGGCCTCCGCGCCCTGCGCGACGTTGACGGTCGACACGGCCTGGACGACCTTCTGGCCCAGCCCGGGAGCACCGGCCATGCCGGCGATGACGGCCATCGACAGCGCGAGCATGATGACCTGGTTCACACCGGCCATGATGGTGCGCATCGCGAGGGGCAGCTGGATCCCGAACAGGATC
Organism: Microbacterium sp. gxy059; assembly: GCF_050958665.1. Classification (NCBI taxonomy): domain Bacteria; kingdom Bacillati; phylum Actinomycetota; class Actinomycetes; order Micrococcales; family Microbacteriaceae; genus Microbacterium; species Microbacterium sp. gxy059. Next base: position 208,407 of record NZ_JAMXWT010000002.1, read on the forward strand.
TGACGCGGGGTCGCGCCGAACGCGTGCCCGGCCTCGACCGTGTCGGCGGCGACGCTGCGGATGCCCAGCTCCGTGAGGCGGACGCCAGGGGGGAGCGAGAAGATCACGGTCGCGATGACGCCGGGGACGAACCCGATGCTGAAGAACATGATGACCGGGATCAGGTACACGAAGGCCGGCATGGTCTGCATGAAGTCGAGCACCGGCTTGAGCACCGCGCTGACCGTGTCGTTGCGCGCCGCCCAGATGCCGAGCGGGATCGCGATCACGAGCGTCACGAGCGTCGCGATGAGGACGAGCGCGAGGGTCTGCATCGTCTCGTCCCATTGATCGACGCCGATGACGATCGCGAAGGTGATCACCGTGCCGACGGCGAGCTGCCATGAGCGGAACAGCCACGCGATGAGCGTCAGGACGACGATGATCGCGATGGCCGGCGGCGCGAGCAGCAGGTCGGCGAGTCCGTCGACGAGGAAGCTCACGACGGACGAGATGACGTCGAGCAGGCCCTTGAGATTGTCGCGGACCCAGTCGACGACGACGCTCACCCAGGAGCCGAACGGAACGCGGAAGCCCTCCATCAGCGCACCTCCCCCTTCTCGGCGGCGGGATCCTCGGATGCGGCGAGGACCTCGTCGATGACGTCGTTGGACAGCGGTGCGGTCGGCAGGGTGATCTCCTGGGTCTCCGAGCTGCTCGGCCCGAGAGCCGCGAGCAGGGTGATGCGGGGGATCACGCCCACGAGGCGCTCCTCCTCGTCGAGCACGGCGAGAGGCAGCGGGGTCTCAATCGCGGGGACGAAGATGTCCATCAGCACGTCGGTGTCGCGCACGGTCGCCGGGGCCGGCTTGATGCGGGAGGCGATCGAGCGCTCGCCCTTCTGCACGAGCCGCATGGCGTCGTGGTCGGTGATCATGCCGATGAGGTGGCGCTTCTCGTCCACGACGTAGGCCGCGCCGAGGAACGGATCGCGCATGGCGCGCAGCGCGACGCGCGGTCCGGCCTTCTGGTCGACCACGGGACGCGGGCGCTCCATGACGTTCGCGGCGGTCAGCACGCGCGTGCGGTCGACGTCCTGCACGAACTGCTCGACGTAGTCGTTCGCGGGGTCCGTGAGGATGTCCTCGGGCGAGCCGATCTGCACGATGCGGCCGTCGCGCATGACCGCGATCCGGTCGCCGAGGAACATCGCCTCGTTGAGGTCGTGCGTGATGAAGATGATGGTCTTGTTCAGCGTCTTCTGCAGATCGACGAGCTGCTCCTGCATCTCGCGGCGGATGAGCGGGTCGAGCGCGCTGAAGGCCTCGTCCATCAGGAGGATCTCGGCGTCGGAGGCGAGGGCGCGTGCGATGCCGACGCGCTGCTGCATGCCGCCGGACAGCTCGGACGGCAGCTTGCTGCCCCAGCCGCCGAGCCCCACGAGATCGAGGATCTCGTTCGCGCGCGCACGGCGCTGATCCCGGTCGACGCCGCGCAGCTCGAGCGGGTATGCGACGTTGTCGATGACGGTGCGGTGGGGGAGCAGCGCGAAGTGCTGGAACACCATCGAGACGTCGTCTCGACGGATCTCGCGCAGCTCCCGATCGGACACCTGCGTGATGTCCTTGCCCATGATCGTGATGGAGCCGGCCGTGGCGTCGTGCAGGCCGTTGACCATGCGGATGAGGGTGGACTTGCCCGAGCCGGACAGGCCCATCACGACGAAGATCTCTCCCCGTCGCACCTCGAAGGAGGCGTCGATGACGGCGGCTGTCGCGCCGTCGAGCTCGTCGCGCGGGGTCCCCGCGCGGAGTCGGTCAACTGCTTCGCGCTGCTTCCGGCCGAAGACCTTGTAGAGTCCCTCGGCTCGGACGAGCACATCATTCGGATTGTCGGTCACGTTCCCCTGCAACGAGCGCGGTCTGCGGCGCACCATGCGCGCTCGGCCCCTGTTCGAATCGTGAAGAGATGGTCAGCCTGCGGTCGTGTCGGACGCGTCGCCGCGGCGGTGTCGGAGACGTCGGGTTGCGCGTCGACGCCTCTTCAGCGGATACAGCCTACCCGCAGGATCAGGACTTTCTCGAAAATCGGTGATCAGCCCCGGGGTTTCGGGGGCGCTCGGGAGCCGTGAGGACCCCGAGCGGTCGCCGATAATGAGCCGTGGGCGCGTCGCTCGGCGCGCCCTCTCGAACGCGACGAAGGGACCGCAGGCGATGACGCGGATCCGCATCTCCCTCCCCATGCGCTGGGGCGATCAGGACGCCCTGGGGCACCTCAACAACGTGACCCTGCAGCAGCTTCTCGAGGAAGCGCGCATCCGCGCGCTGTGGCAGCACGAGGATGCCGAGCGGCGCCTGCCCTGCCAGGTGTTCGGGGAGGGCATGCTCGTCGACGGAGAGGGTCCGTATGCTCCCCTCATCGGGCGGCAGAGCGTGGAGTACCTCGCTCCCGTCGTCTACCGGCAGCTGCCCCTCGACATCGACGTCTGGTTCGGGCGCCTCGGCGGGGCCAGCGCGGATCTCTGCTACGAGATGTCGGGCATCGAGCGCGGGGAGCGGGTCGTCTACGCCCGGGGCATCACGACCATGGTGCTGACGGACGGCGAGACGATGCGTCCCGTGCGCCTGCCGCGAGTCGTCCGCGCGGCGTGGGAGCCGCTCGTGGAGGAGCCCGTGGCGCTGCGCGGGGCCTGAGGTCGGCGGGCGCTGGAGGAATTCTCCAACGCTTTCGGGGAAACGGGGGAGGATCGATACGATCCTGCTCCGTGAACGTGATCTGGCGCACCCTCCTGACACTCCTCCGCGCTCGTCTCCGCGTCCGCCGCGGCGAGGCGCTCGACGCCATCGACGTGGGGCGGATCCGCCTCACGACGCTGCCGACCGATCTCGACCTGCTGCGGCACATGAACAACGGCCGCTACCTGTCGCTGGTCGATCTCGGACGCTGGGACCTGCTCATCCGCACCGGCCTGTTCCACGCCATGAAGGAGCGGGACTGGTACGCCGTCGTGGCGAACGAGACCATCACGTTCCGCCGCTCCCTGCAGCTGTGGCAGCGCTTCGACGTCGAGACGCGCTTCGTCGGGTACGACGATCGGGCGCTGTTCCTCGAGCACCGCGTCGTCGTCGACGGGGAGGTCTTCGCTCGCGTGATCGTGCGGGCTCGGATGCTCCGCCGCTCCGGCGGCACGGTCCCGCACGACGAGCTCTTCGAGGCGCTGGGGCATCCCGAGGGCCTGCCGGGCGTGGACGGCTGGGTGCACGACTGGGCGCAGGCGTCGTCTCTCCCGTCGACGAAGAGGCCAGCGCCGAGCGTCTGGGAGTGAGGCCATCCCGCGCCTCGCGGCGCGGGATGGGGGAAGATGGAGAGCACACCCCATCCACCCTCGGGAGTCCCTCGCATGCCCATCACCCCCGGAGCATCGGCGCGAGCCGCCGTTCCCTTCTTCCAGGCCAACGCCGGCGTCGCGTATCTCGATTCGGCGGCGACGTCGCAGCGACCGGAGCGGGTGATCTCCGCCGAGGCCGACTTCGCGCGGCGCGACTACGCCGCGGTGCACCGCGGATCGAGCCTCGCCACGGGCGAGGCGACCTGGGCCTTCGAGAACGCGCGGGCCGCGGTGGCGCGGCTCGTCGGGGCCGGTGACAGGGAGATCGTCTGGGCAGAGAACGCGACCGACGCGCTGAACATGGTCGCCCTCGGCATGGCCGACGCATCCGCGGGGCTCGGGGGCGAGCGCTTCGCGCTGCGTCCCGGCGACGAGATCGTCGTGACCGAGGCGGAGCACCACGCCGACCTCATCCCATGGCAGCGCCTCGCCGCGCGCACGGGCGCGACGCTGCGCTGGGCGCCGGTCGACGAGCGAGGCGTCTGGACGCTCGACGGGCTGCGCGGGGTCGTCTCGCCCCGCACGCGGGTCATCGCGTTCTCGCACGTGTCGAATGTGACGGGCCTCATCGCGCCGGTCTCCGACGTCGTCGCGATCGCGCGCGAGGTCGGCGCGCTCACGGTGCTCGACGCGTGCCAGTCCGTTCCCCACCTCCCGGTCGATCTGCGGGGGCTCGGCGTCGATTTCGCGGCCTTCTCCGCGCACAAGATGCTCGGCCCGACGGGCATCGGCGCCCTCTACGGGCGCGATGAGCTGCTCGACGAGCTGCCCCCGGCCCGCACGGGGGGATCCACGATCACGACCGTCACGATGGAGCGCGCCGAGTTCCTTCCCGCGCCGCTCCGCTTCGAGGCGGGGACCCAGCCGGTCGCCCAGGCGATCGGGTTCGGCGCCGCGGCGGAGATGCTCTCCGAGATCGGCATGGACGCGGTCGCCGCGCACGAGCGCGAGCTCGCCGGCCTGCTCGTCGACGCGGTGAGCCGCGTGCCGGGGGTGCGTCTCGTCGGTCCCGAGCCGGGTCAGGAGCGCGCCGCGCTCGTCAGCTTCATCGTCGACGGCGTGCACGCGCACGACGTCGGCCAGTTCCTCGACGACAAGGAGATCACCGTGCGCACCGGACACCACTGCGCTCAGCCGCTGCACCGCGCCATGGGCGTCACCGCCACGACCCGCGCGAGCGCATCGATCTATACGATCCCCGACGAGGTCGCCCGCCTCGGCTCCGCCCTGTCCGACGTCCGCGGCTTCTTCGGAGCCGACCGATGAGCGGTCTGGAGGGGATGTACCAGGAGCTCATCCTGGATCACTCCCGCTCTCCCGAGGGCACGGGGGATCCGCATCAGCACCCCTACGTGCACCATGAGCTGAATCCCTCCTGCGGCGACGAGATCACGCTCGGCATCACCGTCGAGGACGACGTCATCACGGGGCTCGCGTGGGACGGCCAGGGGTGCAGCATCTCGATGTCGTCCGCGTCCATCATGAGCGAGCTGCTCACGGGCGCGACACGTCAGGAGGCCCTGGCGCGCATCGCCGAGTTCCGCGAGATGATGCGCTCCCGCGGCGCGGTGGAGCCGACGGAGGAGCTCGGCGACGCGGCCGCCTTCCGCAACACCGCCAAGTACGTCATGCGCATCAAGTGCGCCATGCTCGGCTGGGTGGCGCTCGAGGCGGACCTCCACGCGTCGCTCGTGAGCTAGCTCGCGGGCTCCGCGTCGTTCGGCACGCGGGCCATGATCTCCTGGGCGACGCTCGCGACGAGTACGCCTTTCTCCGTGAACAGGCGCCCCGTGCTCAGACCCCGCCCGCCCTGCGCGCTGGGCGACTCGGAGACGTACAGGAGCCACTCATCGGCCGGCGCGAAGCGGTGCCACCAGATCGCGTGGTCGAGGCTGGCCGTGCGCAGCCCCGGCGTGCGCCAGGAGATCCCGTGGGCGCGCAGCACCGACTCCTGGATCGTGAAGTCGGTCATGTAGGCGAGGACGGCGCGATGCAGGGCCGGGTCGCCGTCGAGGGGGCCGCGGATCCGCATCCACACGGCCTGGCGCGGTCGCGCGTCCGCCACCGACTGCCAGATGTCGCCCTCGACGTGGCGCGCCTCGATCGGGTTCGCCCGCAGCAGGGGGGAGCCGGGGTCCCCGGCCTCGATCTCCTCGGGGCGCGGCACGTCTGGCATGCCCTGCTGATGCTCCATCCCGGGATCCTCGTCCTGGTACGACACGATCGACGAGAAGATCGGCACGCCCGACTGGAAGGCGCGGACCCCGCGACGGGAGAACGAGCGGCCGTCGTGCATGCGGTCCACCGCGAACGTGATCGGCAGGTCCGGATCCCCCGGACGCAGGAAGTAGCCGTGCAGGGAGTGGGGGAAGCGGTCGTCCGGCACGGTCCTGGTCGCCGCCGTCACGGCCTGCGCGGCCACCTGGCCGCCGAACACGCGCCCGCCCGGCATCGGGTGTGATCGTCCCACGAACACGTCCTCCCGCGTGCGCGCCCCGGTGTCGTCGAGGTCGAGGATCTCGCGGAGCATGCGGACGGGGTCGTGGGGGAGGTCGAACGGTGTCACGGGGCTCCTCGCGCGCGGTCGGTTCGGCCGTCCGGACGGAGCCCGGGCGTGCGCTGGCGAATAGTCTAGGAGGGATGGCTCCTCGTCTCCTCCTCGCCGACTCCGACTCCGCCCGCGACGCGCTCACCTTCGCCGGGCGCGCGGCCCGCATCGGCGACGAGGGCGTCCGCCTGCAGGCGCGGGGCGGCATCCTCGCGATGACATCGGCCGCGCTCGCCCCGCGCGGGCTGCTGGATCGCACGCCGACCGTGCTCGCGATGCGCGTGCTCGCCGCCGACCCCGAGCTCGAATGCGATCTCGTCGTCTCGGAGCTCGCGGAGGCCGACGAGCCGCATGCGCTCTCCCTCCCCGACCAGGCGACCTCCCCGGCCTGGGCCGGCATCGCCCCGCCCCGCGCCGGATGGTCGCATGCGGGGGAGGTGCAGGCCTCGGTGCTCGCCAGCCGCGCGCAGTGGGGCATCGCGGCGGTCGCCCATCAGGTCCCGAACGACGCCGGCGAGGACGCGGTGCGCGCCGTGCGGGCCTCCGTCTGGGGGCAGCCGGACGACGACCTCGGCGGCCTGCCGCTCGGCGTGGCCTTCGCGGCGTTCTCGTTCGGCTTCATCGGCGGAGAGGAGACCGCGCGCGTGCTCAGGGCGGGGAGATGGACGCGCCTGACGCTCTCCCGGGGGCACGTGCTGTCGCGCGGACCCGCCGTCTCGGGGCTCACGCCGGTCCGCGAGGCCGGCGCGTCCTGAGCGGTCAGCGCTCGAAGGTGTTCACCATCGCGTACGCCGCGCGCTCCAGGTAGTCCCACAGGGTCGCCTCGTGGAGGGGCGACAGATCCAGCTCGTCCACCGCGACGCGCATGCAGCGCAGCCACCTGTCGCGGGCGTCGGGCGTGACGCGGAACGGCATGTGGCGCTGACGCAGCCGCGGGTGCCCGCGCTGCTCGCTGTACGTCGTCGGGCCGCCCCAGTACTGCTCGAGGAACAGCAGCAGACGCTCCGCCGCCGGACCGAGGTCCTCCTCGGGATACATCGGCTTCAGGACCTCGTCGTCCGCGACCTCGCGGTAGAAGACGTCGACGAGGCGGCGGAACGTCGGCCGGCCGCCACCTGCTCGTAGAAGGTGGGCGGCCCGCCGGTCGGCTGGATGCGGACCATCAGGCCTCGAGGGGCTCCTCGTCGGCCTCGGCGTCGCGCGCCTGCGCGGCCAGCGCGCGCTCGACGCCCGCGAGGTTCTCGGCGACGATGCGCCGGAGCGCGGCGGGCGCCTCCGCGTTCTCCGACAGCCAGGCGCGCGTCGCGTCGCGCAGCTCCGCGTTCGCGAGCGTCGCGGGGTAGAGCAGCTCGATCAGGTACGACGCGATCTGGAACGAGCGCTCCTGCCAGATCGGCAGCAGCATCGCGAAGTACGGCTCGACGAAGGCCGAGAGGTCGTCGCGGCTCGACGGGTGCACGAACCCGGCGCACGACGAGCGCACGAGCGTGTTCGGCATCGTGTCCTGCTCGATGAGCGCCGACCAGGCCGCCTGCTTGGCGTCGCGCCCCGGCAGCGCGGCGCGCGCCTGGGCGGCCGACTCGGCGCCCTTGGAGGTGTTGTCCTCCGCGAGCGCGCGCTCGACGTCCTCCGCCGTCGCGGCGCCGTTCGCCGCGAGCGAGACGAGGAGCTGCCACGACAGGTCGGCGTCGATCTCGAGGCCGTCGAAGGAGATCGATCCGTCGCGCAGGCCCGCGACGCGCTGGGCGTGCTCCGGGCGGGAGGCCGCCTGGGCGAATCCCGTCGCGAGCTGCAGCTGCAGGTCGCTGCCCGGCTCCGCGCGCTCGAGGAGGCGCCAGAGGCTGTCGGCGACCCGCGAGCGCTGCGAGGCGCGCGTGTCGGGGGTCACGTAGGCGTCGGCGGCGAGGCGCAGCTGCTGCAGCGTCGTGCGGATCGTGGTCGACTCGGTCTCCGCGCCGATCGCGCCGAGCGCGAGCTCGATGTAGTCGCGCGCGGCCATCTCGCCGTCGCGGGTCATGTCCCACGCGGCGCCCCAGACGAGCGAGCGGGCGAGGGGATCCGCGATGTCGGCGAGGTGCGCGATCGCGGTGTCGAGGCTCTTCCGGTCGAGGCGGATCTTCGCGTAGGCGAGGTCGCCGTCGTTGAGGAGGATGAGATCCGGGCGGCGGCGGCCGACGAGCGAGGGGATCTCGGTGAGGTCGCCGTCGACGTCCACCTCGATCGCGTGGGTGCGGGTGAGCGCGCCGTCGACGAGGTCGTAGAAGCCGATGCCCATGCGGTGCGGGCGGATCGTCGGGTGGTCGCTCGGCGCGGTCTGCAGCACGGCGAAGCGGGTGATGTTCCCGTCGACGTCTTCGTCCACGGCCGGGGTGAGCGTGTTCACGCCCGCCGTCTCGAGCCACTTGGCCGACCAGGTCGCGAGGTCGCGGCCGCTCGTCTTCTCGAGCTCCGCGAACAGGTCGTCGCGCGTCGTGTTCTGGTAGGCGTGGGCGCGGAAGTAGGCGCCGACGCCGGCGAAGAACTCGTCGATCCCCACGTAGGCCGCGAGCTGCTTGAGCACGGAGCCGCCCTTGGCGTAGGTGATGCCGTCGAAGTTCACCTGCACGTCCTCGAGGTCGCGGATCTCGGCGACGACGGGGTGGGTCGACGGCAGCTGGTCCTGGCGGTAGGCCCAGGTCTTCTCCATCGCGTTGAACGTCGTCCAGGCGCCGGTCCACTCGGTGGCCTCGGCCGTCGCGATCGTCGAGGCCCACTCGGCGAACGACTCGTTGAGCCAGAGGTCGTTCCACCACTTCATCGTGACGAGATCGCCGAACCACATGTGGGCGAGCTCGTGCAGGATCGTGACGACGAGGCGCTCGCGCACCGCGTCGGTGACCTTGCCGCGGAACACGTAGCTCTCCGTGAAGGTGACGGCTCCCGCGTTCTCCATGGCGCCCGCGTTGAACTCGGGCACGAAGAGCTGGTCGTACTTCGCGAAGGGGTAGGGCACGCCGAACTTCTCCTCGAAGAACGCGAAGCCCTGCTTGGTCTTGGCGAAGATGTCGTCGGCGTCGATGAACGGCCAGAGGCTCTTCCGGGCGAACACGCCGAGGGGGATGACCCGCCCCTCGCTGTTCGTCAGCTCGTCGCGCACCTGCTCGTACGGGCCGGCGACGAGCGCGGTGATGTAGGAGGACATCCGCGGCGTCGGCTCGAAGCCCCACGTCGAGGTGCCGCCCTCCTCGTGCGCGATCGGCTCGGGCGTCGGCTGGTTCGAGACGACGGTCCACTCGGAGGGAGCGGTGACCGTGAACTGGAACGTCGCCTTGAGGTCGGGCTGCTCGAAGACCGCGAACACGCGGCGGGAGTCGGGCACCTCGAACTGCGTGTAGAGGTAGACCTCTCCGTCGACCGGGTCGACGAAGCGGTGCAGGCCCTCGCCGGAGTTCGTGTACTCGCAGTCGGCGTCGATGACGAGCTCGTTCTCCTCCTGCAGGTCGTGGAGGAGCACGCGCGAGTCGGCGAAGACGTCGGCGGGGTCGAGCTCGCGCCCGTTGAGCGTGACCTCGCGCACGTCGCGGGCGATGAGGTCGATGAACGTGCTCGCACCGGCGCGGCCGCCGAAGCGCACGACGCTGCGCGAGCCGAACACCTCGCCGCCCTTGGTGAGGTCGAGGGCGATCTCGTAGCTGTGGGTCTCGACGACGGCGCGGCGTTCCTCCGCCTCGAGGCGGGTGAGGTTCTCTCCAGGCACTGTGGCTGCTCCCATGAAGTTGTTCGGGGGAAGGACCCGGAGCACGCGATGGGCCCAGGGCAACTGGTACAGCCTACGCGCTCGATCGGTCCGCCGGATGGGAGTCTCGTGTCCCCGGCCGCGCTCGGGCCGGTCACAGGACGCGGAGTGGGACAATCGGATCCGTGAGCATCGAGGCGCCGCAGACGGCACAGCAGACAGAACCGACCGTTCTCCACGCATCCCCCGCGGCCCGCTCGGGAGCGCCCTTCGTGGAGACGCCGGTCGCATACGATGCGATCGTCCTCGCGAGCTTCGGCGGCCCCGAGGGGCAGGACGACGTGATCCCGTTCCTCCGCAACGTCACGCGAGGCCGGGGCATCCCCGACGAGCGGCTGGAGGAGGTGGCGACGCACTACCGCCACTTCGGCGGGGTGAGCCCGATCAACGAGCAGAACCGCGCGCTGAAGGCGGCTCTCGAGGAGGAGATCGCGCGCCGCGGACTCGACCTGCCGATCTACTGGGGCAACCGCAACTGGCATCCGTTCCTCGAGGACGCCGTCTCGCAGGCCCACGCCGACGGTCACCGCACGCTCCTCGCGCTGGCGACGAGCGCCTACAGCTCGTACTCGAGCGACCGCCAGTACCGCGAGGACTTCGCCCGCGTGCTCGGGTCGGACGAGGGCGGCACGGGCCTCGGCGAGGGCGACGACCCCGTCACGATCGACAAGGTGCGCCTCTTCTTCGACCACCCGGGCTTCGTGGAGCCCTTCTACGAGGGCGTGCGCGACGCGGTCGGGAGGTGGCTCGACGACGGATACGCGGCGAGCGGGATCCGCCTGCTCTTCTCGACCCACTCGATCCCCACGGGAGACGCCCAGCGCTCGGGACCGCGCGACCGCGACTTCGGAGAGGGCGGCGCGTACGAGGCGCAGCACCGGGCGGTCGCGGCGCACATCGTCGAGCGCCTGCGCGCCGAGCTCCCGCAGGCGCAGGACGTCGACTGGAACCTCGTGTTCCAGTCGCGCTCCGGCCCTCCCTCGCAGCCGTGGCTCGAGCCCGACGTGAACGACGTGATCGCCGAGCTGCCCGCTCAGGGCGTGCGCGCGGTGGCCGTGGTGCCGCTCGGCTTCGTCAGCGACCACATGGAGGTCCTCTGGGATCTCGACAACGAGGCGAAGCAGTCGGCAGCCGAGGCGGGGCTCGATTTCGTCCGTACGCGCACCCCCGGGGTCCACCCCGCGTTCGTCCGCGGTCTCGTCGACCTCATCGAGGAGCGCCTCGACGGCACGCCGGCCGCCGAGCGCCCGCACGTCACCGACCTCGGGCCGTGGTTCGACGTCTCCCGCCCCGGCGACTGCGAGAACGCCCGCCTCGGGTTCCGTCCTGCCGCCGCGGGCATCGCCCCGTGAGCGCGGCGCGCTGAATAGGGGAGAATCGGTTTCCATGCGCATCCACATCGCCACCGACCACGCCGGCCTCGAGTTCTCGACCCGCCTGCAGGACGAGCTCGCGGCCCGCGGCCACCAGATCGTCGACCACGGACCCGTCGCGTACGACGCCGTCGACGACTACCCCGCCTTCTGCATCCGCGCCGCGCAGGCCGTCGTCGCCGACCAGCGCGCCGGCGTCGAGGCGCTGGGCGTCGTCTTCGGCGGATCCGGCAACGGCGAGCAGATCGCCGCGAACAAGGTCGAGGGCGTCCGCGCGGCGCTCGTGTGGAACCTCTCGACGGCGGAGCTCGCCCGGGAGCACAACGACGCGAACGTCATCTCGATCGGCGCCAGGCAGCACGCGTTCGACGAGGTGCTGAGCTTCATCGAGCGGTTCGTCGAGACGCCCTTCTCCGGCGATGAACGGCACGTGCGCCGGATCGGCCAGATCGCCTCGTTCGAGAGGGACGGATCGCTCGTCGACGGCCCCGCGCCGCGCGCGAGGGGCTGAGATGCCGGAGGGGCACTCCGTCCACCGGATCGCGCGCCAGTTCGACCGCAACTTCACGGGCCGCGCCGTCGCGGTCTCGAGCCCCCAGGGGCGGTTCGCCGACGGCGCCGCGATGCTCGACGGCCGCGCATTGACGACGGCGCTCGCGGTCGGCAAGCAGATGTTCCTCGAGTTCGAGGACGACCTGTGGCTGCGCGTCCACCTCGGGCTCTACGGCGCGTGGGACTTCGCGGGGGAGATCCTCGTCGATCCCACGATCGCGTCGGCGAACGGCCGGATGGGGCAGACGAACCAGCGCGGCACGGACCTCGGCGACGAGTCGGTCCTCGACGACGCGGGGGAGAACTCGCTCGCCTCGATCGGCGCGCCCCGGAGGACCCGCGGCCGCGTGCGCATGTCCGAGCAGACGAAGAGCGTGGCGGACGATGACCTCCCGTGGCCGCCTCCCGTGGTCGGGCAGGTGCGGGCGCGCCTCATGACCGACGCGACCTGCGCGGACCTGCGCGGGCCGACGGCCTGCGCGGTCGAGTCGCCCGCGCAGATCCGCGCGGTGATGGAGCGTCTGGGGCCGGACCCGCTCGTCGGCGATCCGGCCGAGAACGAGGAGCGCTTCGTCGCGGCCGTCCGCCGCCGGGGCGTCGCGATCGGCCAGCTGCTCATGGACCAGCAGGTCGTGAGCGGCATCGGCAACGTCTACCGCGCCGAGATGCTGTTCCGCGCGCGCCTCAACCCGCACACGCCGGGGAAGGCCGTGCCGGAGGAGATCGTGCGCGAGCTGTGGCGCGACTGGGTCCGGCTGCTGCGCGTCGGCGTCGAGGTCGGTCAGATGATGACCATGGACGACCTCGATCCGGAGGCGTGGCGGCGAGCCATGTCCTCCCGCGACGACCGACACTGGGTCTACCATCGCGCGGGGCTGCCCTGTCGCGTGTGCGGCACCGAGATCGTGCTCGAGGAGATGCAGGCGCGCAAGCTGTACTGGTGCCCGCTCTGTCAGAAGTAGGAGGCGTCGTGGAACGCGGATCCGTCGTCGACGTCATCGCGAACGCCCACGTGGGAGGCGAGGGGCGCGAGCTGCTCAGCCACCCCGACGTCGCGGCCTGCGGGCTCTACGACATCTGGCTCGCGAACGGACGGATCGCCGACATCGCCCCCGCGGGGGCGATCCGCCGCGCCGGACGCGTTCTCGACGCCGACGGCGCCTGGGCGGTTCCGGGGCTCTGGGACCACCACGCGCATCTTCTGCAGGCGGCGCTGGCCGTCTCCCGGGCGTCGGTCGCGCACGCCGCGTCGCCCGCGGAGGCGGCCCGGTTCGCCGCCGCCCAGCCTCTGCAGGCGGACGGCCGGAGGCTCGTGATCCGCTGGGCAGACGCGCTCTGGTCGGAGCCCGCGTCGCTCGCCCTCCTCGACGAGATGTCCGGCGAGGAACCCGCCTACCTCATCGGCGCCGACGTGCATGCGGTGTGGATGAACTCGGCCGCCTTCCGCCGCGAGGGGCTCGTGCCCTCCGACGCCACCGGCGTGGTGCGCGAGGCGCCGGCCTTCGCCCTCATCGATCGCCTCGGCGACGTCGACGGGGCGATCGCCGACGGGGCGCTGCGGCAGCTCGCCGAGCGCTCGGCGGCACGCGGGGTCGTCGGCGTCTGGGACCTCGAGCTGGGGGAGAACCTCGGGCCGTGGACCCGTCGCGCCGAGGCGGGGTGGGACGGCCTCCGTGTGTTCACCGACGTGTACCCGGAGCACCTCGACGCGGCGATCGCGGCGGGGCTCGGGACGGGGGATCCGGTCGCGGGGAGCGAGCTCGTCCGCCTGGGCATGCTCAAGGTGTTCGGCGACGGGTCGCTGGGCACCCGGACGGCGGCGACGACAGACGACTACTCCGGGCTGCCCGGTCGGAGGGGCGCGCTCAGCACGTCGCCCGATGAGATGGCGGCCCTCGTCGAGCGGGCCGCATCGGCGGGGCTCGCGACGACGATCCACGCGATCGGGGACGTCGCGAACGCGGCGGCTCTCGACGCGTTCGCCCGGGCGGAGGTGCCGGGGCGCATCGAGCACGCGCAGCTCGTGCGCGCGGCCGACGTGCCGCGATTCGCCCGCCTGGACGTCGAGGCGAGCATGCAGCCGCGCCATCTCGTCGACGACCGCGATCTCACCGATCGCTTCTGGGGCGGTCAGACCGCCGTTCCCTACCCCCTCCGGGCGCTCCGCGACGTCGGCGCGAGCCTGCTGTTCGGATCCGACGCCCCGGTCTCCGACCTCGACCCGTGGACCCAGATCGCGGCGGCCGTGCACCGCACGGGCGACGAGCGCGATCCGTGGCGCCCCGAGCAGGCGCTCGACGTCCGCACGGCGCTCGCGGCGTCGACGCTCGGCGGCTCCGGCGACCCGCAGCAGGTGCTGCCGGGGGCGCCGGCGGACCTCGCGCTCGTCGCGGCGGATCCGCTCGCCGCTCCCCGCGCGGTGCTCGAGGCGATGCCCGTGCACGCGACGATGATCGCGGGGCGGCTCACCCACCTCGGCTGAGCCCGCGCACGCGAGAGGCCCCGGGCGACGCCCGGGGCCTCTCGTCTTCGTGCGGCTCAGATCACGCGGAGATGTGCGCGACGAGGAACCAGCGGTCCTTCTCGAGACCGGCCTTGATGCCGATCGCGACGTCCTGGCTCGTGAGGTCGATCTCGTCGAGGCCCTCGATCGCCGCGTCGAGGTCGGCGATGACGGCGTCGATGTCGGAGACGATCCCGGCGATCACGTCGTCCGAGGGGGCGAAGCCGGCCGGGGCGCCCGTGGCGGGGACCTTCTCGGCGACCTTCTCGATGCGGGCGTCGATCGGCAGACCCAGGGCGACGATGCGCTCTGCGGCCTCGTCGGCCCAGCCGCCCGCGTGCTCGACGAGCGTGTCGAGGAACTCGTGGACGCCGATGAAGTTGGCGCCGCGCACGTGCCAGTGCGCCTGCTTGCCGTTGACGGTGAGCGCCTGGAGGCCCAGGACGACGGGGGAGAGGAACTGCGCGGAGCCGGCGGCGACGGTCGGGTCGGCGGCGGTTGCGGCGACGGTGGACTTGCTCATGGAGGATCCCCTTCTCTCGGATGCAGGCGGATGTTCGCCTGCGATGACCTCAACGGTACTCGCTTCTCGCGGCGGCGCAACCAAGGATCGCCTACGCTGATTCAGCATTTGACCAGGGGAAAACAAGGCTCACCTCACTGAGGCGGGCCTTGCCTTCACGCGCCGTCATATGCTCGGGGCATGATGATCGATCCCTCCTCCACCGTGCGGGCGATCGGCGGACTCTCTCCCGCCGTCGCGGAGACCGCCTTCGTCGCCGCGGGCGCCCGGATCGTCGGCGACGTCTCCCTCGGCGAGCGGTCGAGCGTCTGGTACAACGCGGTGCTCCGCGGCGACGTGAACGGCATCCGGGTCGGCGCCGGCTCGAACCTGCAGGACGGCGTGGCCGTGCACGTGGACGCCGCCCACCCGTGCCGGATCGGCGCGGACGTCTCGATCGGCCACGGCGCGGTCGTGCACGGCTGCGAGATCGGAGACGGATCGCTCATCGGAATGGGCGCCGTCGTGCTGTCGGGGGCGGTCATCGGCGAGGAGACGCTCGTGGCGGCCGGCGCCGTGGTGCGGGAGGGGGAGCGGATCCCGCCCCGCTCGCTCGTCGCGGGCGTGCCGGCGAAGACGCGGAGACCCCTGACCGACGAGGAGATCGCGGGCCTGAGGGATAACGCGTCGCGGTACGTCGGATACCGCGAGGAGCATGCGGCCGCCCTGCCGTGACGCGCCCGAGCGACGCGCCGACGCGAGCGCGGCGCCGGATCCGCTACACTCGAGGGGTTGCCTGCGGGCGACGCGGGGATGTAGCTCAATGGTAGAGCCCCAGTCTTCCAAACTGGTTGTGCGGGTTCGATTCCCGTCATCCCCTCCGAATCCGAGAAGGGCTCCGCTCCGGCGGGGCCCTTTCTCCGTATTCGCGGAACGGCTCCCCGGATCCGGTCGGCTAGACTCGTCGAGGCCGTGTCGTGTTCCCGAGGGTCGCGGAATCCGCGGGGCGTAGCTCAGCTTGGTAGAGCGCCCGCTTTGGGAGCGGGAGGTCGCAGGTTCAAATCCTGTCGCCCCGACAACGGCCCACCCCAGACCTCAGCCCGCGGGCGATCCCGTCGGGTCCGCAACAAGGAAGAAGCGAACCAGCATGGTGAACAGCACCGTCGAGAAGCTCAGCCCCACGCGGGTCAAGCTGCACATCACGGTCACCCCGGAGGAGCTCAAGCCGAGCATCGACCACGCCTACGAGCACATCGCTCAGGACGTGCAGATCCCCGGCTTCCGCAAGGGCAAGGTTCCCGCTCCGATCATCGACCAGCGCGTCGGCCGCGGCGTCGTCATCGAGCACGCCGTCAACGAGGGCCTCGACGGGTTCTTCCGCGCCGCGGTCGTCGAGCACGAGATCCAGATGCTCGGCCGTCCCCAGGCCGACATCACGCAGTGGCCGGAGGAGAAGGACTTCTCGGGCGACCTGATCGTCGACATCGAGGTGGACGTCGCGCCGGAGTTCGAGGTCCCCGAGCTCGAGGGCCTGAAGGTCACGGTCGACGCGCTCGAGGTCGACGACGCCGCGATCGACGAGGAGCTCGACGCCCTGCGCGCGCGCTTCGGCACGCTCGTGCCCGTCGACCGTCCCGCGGCGAAGGGCGACTTCGTCGAGCTCGACCTCGTCGCCACCATCGGCGACGACGAGATCGACCGCGCCGAGGGCGTGTCGTACGAGGTCGGCTCGGGCCAGCTGCTCGAGGGCACCGACGAGGCGATCGACTCGCTCACCGCGGGCGAGGAGACGACCTTCCGCTCGACGCTGGTCGGCGGCGAGCGCGCGGGCGAGGAGGCCGAGGTCGCGGTGACCGTCAAGGCCGTCAAGGAGCGCGAGCTCCCCGAGGTCGACGACGACTTCGCCCAGATGGCGAGCGAGCACGACACCGTCGCCGAGCTGCGCGAGTCGCTCGCGGAGACCGCGAAGTCGCGCCGCTCCTTCGAGCAGGGCCAGGCGGCGCGCGACGCGCTCGTCGAGCAGCTGCTCGAGGCCGTCGACCTTCCCGTGCCGGAGAGCGTCATCGAGGACGAGGTGCACCGTCACCTCGAGCAGGAGAACCGCCTCGAGGACGACGAGCACCGCGCCGAGGTCACCGAGGCGAGCGAGAAGCAGTTCCGCACGCAGATCCTCTTCGACCGCATCGCGCGCGACCTCGACATCCAGGTGTCGCAGGACGAGTTCACGCAGTACCTCATCCAGGCCTCCGGGCAGTACGGGATGAGCCCGCAGGACTTCATCCAGGCGCTCCAGCAGGGCGGCCAGCTGCAGGCCGTCATGGGCGACGTGGCGCGCAACAAGGCCATCGCGGTGGTCCTCGGCAAGGCCGAGGTCGTCGACTCGAACGGCGAGAAGGTCGACCTGTCGGGCTTCGTCGCGACGGACGACGACGAGCAGGGCGACGAGGCCGGCGAGGCCGAGCAGAACGCCTGATCCTCCTCTCGCGGCGGGGGGGGGGGGGGGGGGGGGGGGGGGGGGCGGGCCCCGCCCCCCCCCCCCCCCCCCCCGCGGGGAGGGTCATCGGACGAAGAACGAGGACGGAACGCCGTAGCGCAGCGTCTCTCGGGCGAGCTGCGCCTCGGTCTCGCGACGGAGGGTGGCGAGCTCTCGGGGATCCGGGCGGTCCGGCGCCTGGCTCGCGACGGGCTGCTGTTCGGGGCGGGTGCCCCAGACCAGCAGGGCGAGGCCGACGCGCATGGCGATGCGGTCGAGCAGCGACGTGCGCGGGGCGCGGTGCCGGAGGATCTCGTCGGGTCGTCGGGCGTCGCGGCGCGTGTCGGGCGTCGACGACGCAGAGGGAGGGCGGGTGGGAACGGTGGTGTTCACGGGCGTGCTCCTGAGAAGCGTGAGAGGTGTCGGCGGGCCAGAACGGCCGCGCCGGAGGGACGCGCGACGGCGCGTCCGAAAGGAGGGAGGAGAGCGAGCCGCGTGGGGCTCGCGACGCGGCCGACGAGCGGCGCGTCAGGCGGGTCGGGTCGCGCCGGACGTCAGAGGACGAACGCGACGATCGACCGACCGCGGGCGCAGAAGGACCGCGTGGGGACTGCTAGCAGCCGCCGCCGATGGCGAGGAGTCGCTGATCTCGCTGAGCGGGGACGGAAGTCCATGCGGTCGCGTGCACCGGATTGCCGTGTGCGATGTGCGTGATCGTGTTCATGGTCTTCCTCCTCTCGGACCTCAGCGGGCGATCCACCCGTCTCATCAGGGACGTCCCGAACGCTACGCGGCTCCGGGCGTGTCGTCAAGCGAGTTCTCAGGTTCGGCGTGTCGCGCGGCGTGTTCCGCAGGATCCCGCGGAAGTCGGCGAGCACGCGGAATAGGGTGTGTCGAGGATTTCCCGCGGACGAGACGGAGCTGAGGAGGCGTCGGCGCGTGCACCTGAAGAGCCTGACCCTCAAGGGGTTCAAGTCGTTCGCCCAGCCGACGACCTTCGTCCTGGAGCCGGGCGTGACGGCGATCGTCGGTCCCAACGGGTCCGGCAAGTCGAACGTGGTCGACGCCCTCGCCTGGGTCATGGGGGAGCAGGGCGCGAAGAGCCTGCGCGGCGGGAAGATGGAGGACGTCATCTTCGCCGGAACCGCGACGCGCGGACCGCTCGGTCGCGCCGAGGTGCAGCTGACGATCGACAACTCCGACGGAGCGCTGCCGATCGAGTACAGCGAGGTCTCGATCCGGCGCACCCTCTTCCGCAGCGGGCAGAGCGAGTACGCGATCAACGGCGAGGTCTGCCGCCTCCTCGACGTGCAGGAGCTGCTGAGCGACTCGGGGCTCGGGCGGGAGATGCACGTCATCGTCGGCCAGGGGCGGCTCGACACCGTGCTCCGCGCGACGCCCGAAGAGCGCCGCGGATTCATCGAGGAGGCCGCGGGCATCCTCAAGCACCGTCGTCGCAAGGAGAAGACGGTGCGCAAGCTCGAGGCGATGGAGCAGAACCTCGCGCGGCTGAGCGACCTCGCCGGGGAGCTCCGCCGCCAGCTCAAGCCCCTCGGGCGGCAGGCGGAGATCGCCCGCCGCGCCCAGACGGTGCAGGCGGTCGTGCGCGATGCGCGGGCGCGCCTCCTCGCCGACGACGTCGTGCAGCTGCGGGAGGCGCTCGCGGATCACGTCCGCACCGAGCGCGAGAAGCACACGGAGCGCATCGCGCTCGAGGAGCAGGCGACGATGGCCCGCGCTCGCATCGCGGAGCTCGAACGCGAGCGCACCGCCCGCGAGGTCGACGACGCGCGTCAGGTGGTCTTCGGGCTGGAGCAGGTGCAGGATCGGCTGCGCGGCCTGTTCGCCCTCGCCGGCCAGAAGCTGGCGATGCTCGGGTCCGACGACGACCAGGGGGCGCCCGTCACGGTGTCGCAGCAGGCCATCGACGCCGCGCACGAGGAGGTCACCCGCCTGACCGACGGCGTCGGCGACGCCGAGGACGCGGTGCAGGCGGCCGCCCGCGCTCTCGCGGCGGCCCGCGCCGAGCTCGACGAGCTGGACACCCGGATCGCGGAGCAGAGCGCGCTCGTGTCGGAGCACGACATGCGGCTGAACACCCTGCGCGGCGCCGCCGAGGCGGCCGAGCAGACGCTCGACGCGGTGCGCCAGGGGGTCGTCCGCCAGCAGGCCGCGCTCGACGCCGCCCGCGAGCGCCGTCGCGAGGCCGAGGAGGCGTACGACGCGCTCGAGACGGGGGAGGCCTCCGACGCCGCCGCGGACCTGCAGGCGGCCTACGAGCGCGCGCAGGGCGAGGCCTCCGCGGCGGAGCGCGCCCTCGAGGAGACGCGAGCGGCGCACCGCGAGGCCGAGCGCGAGGCCGACGCGCTCGCCGCGAAGGTCTCCGCGCTGGGCTCCGCGCTTGACGTGCAGAGCGCGGCGGCCGACATCATCGCGGAAGGCGGCGACGGCGTGCGCGGCCTCGTGAGCGAGGCAGTGCAGGTGACGGCCGGCTTCGAGCGCGCGGTCGAGACCGTGCTCGGCCCGCTCGCCGAGGGCGTGCTCGTCGACGACGCCGCCGCGGCCTATCGGGTCGCCGCCGCCTCGGCGGACCGGGGCGCGGTGGATCTCGTGATCGCCGAGGGGCGCGACGCCGACCCGGCGCCGACCGCGGCCGGCGCGACCCGGGCGATCGACGTCGTGCGCGCACCCGCAGGCGTCCGGGGAGTGCTCGCCCGCGTGCTCGTCGTCGACGACCTCGCCGCCGCGCGGACCGTGCTCGACTCCCTCGCGCCGGCGGACGCCGCGCTGGCCACGGTCGTGACCCGCGACGGCGAGGTCGCCACCGAGCGCACCGTCCGCGCGGGATCCGGCGACGGCCGTTCGCGTCTCGCCCTCCAGGCGGAGCGCGATGACGCCGCCGAGCGCCTGACGGCCGTTCGCGCCGACGTCGAGCGGCTGAACGAGGACCGCGCGACGGCCGGCGAGCGGCTGCAGGGCGCGCGCGCCGCGCAGAAGACCGCGCTCGCCGAGCTGCGCGCCCACGACGCGCAGCTCGCTCAGCAGGCGGAGCACGTGAACCGGGTGACGGTGCGCCGGGAGGCCGCCGTCGCGGAGTGCGAGCGCCTCGAAGCGGATCTCGGACGGGCGCAGGCGGCCGTGGGCGACTCCGAGGAGCGCCGCCGGCGGGCGCTCGCCGAGCTGCGGGCGGCGGAGGAGCTGCCTCGGCCGGTGCTCGACGTCTCGGCGCGCGACGGGCTCTCCGAGGCCGTCGAACGGGCTCGGGAGGAGGAGATGACCGCGCGGCTCGCGGTCGAGACCCTCCGGGAGCGGGTGCGCACCGCCCAGGCGCACGCCGCGGGCCTCGAACGTCAGCGCGCCCGCGAGCAGGAGGCCGCCGAGCGCGCGGCTCGCCGCGCCGTGATCCGCCGCCGTCAGCGGGAGGCGGCGCAGGCCGTCGTCGACGATCTGCCGGCCGTGCTCGATTCCGTCGCATGCGGCGTGGAGGAGGCGCGGAGCGCGCTGGGGGAGGCGGAGCGCGCCCGCAGCCGCGTCTCGGGAGAGCTCCGGGAGCTGCGCGAGCGCGAGGCGCGTCTCCGCGAGCGCCTCGCGGGGCTGACCGAGAGCGTGCACGGGATCGAGCTGCAGATCCACGAGAAGCGGCTCCATCTCGGGAGCCTCCTCGAGCGCGTCCAGTCCGAGCTCGGGCTCGACGAGGAGGTGCTCGTCGCCGAATACGGGCCCGATCAGCCGGTGCCGCTCGACGCGGTCCTGTCCGATCAGCGCGGGTCCGACTCCGAGGGGGAGAGCGACGCGGACGACGACGAGACCGCGGAGACGACCCCGTACGACCGCGCCGAGCAGGAGAGGCGCCTGCGGCAGGCCGAGCGCGCGCTCACGCAGCTCGGCCGCGTCAACCCCCTCGCCCTCGAGGAGTTCGCGGCCCTCGAGCAGCGGCACGCCTTCCTCGTCGAGCAGCTCGACGACCTCGTGCGCACGCGGAAGGACCTCGAGACGATCATCGCCGACCTCGACGAGCGGATGCAGACGATCTTCGCGGAGGCGTTCGCCGACACGCAGCGCGCGTTCGACGAGATGTTCCCGATCCTGTTCCCCGGCGGCAGCGGATCCATCTCGCTCACGGATCCCGACGACATGCTCGCCACGGGCATCGAGGTCGCGGTGCGCCCCGCGGGCAAGAAGATCGAGCGGCTGTCGCTGCTGTCCGGAGGCGAGCGCTCTCTCGCGGCCGTCGCGCTCCTGACCGCGATCTTCACCGCACGACCCAGCCCCTTCTACATCCTGGACGAGGTCGAGGCCGCGCTCGACGACGCGAACCTCGGCCGCCTCCTCGGGGTGTTCGAGAAGCTGCGCGAGAACAGCCAGCTCCTCGTGATCACCCACCAGAAGCGCACGATGGAGATCGCCGACGCCCTCTACGGCGTCTCGATGCGACAGGACGGCGTCTCGGCGGTCGTGGGGCAGAGGATCCGCGAGACGGCGTAGGTGCCGCGGGCACGGTGCGTGTCTCGCTTTCGGTGGGTATGGGATCCGCATTCCCGCCCCACGTGAGACATGGCCAGTGGGGTGGCGGCGCGGCGCAGGTGCGTGTCTCGCTTTCGGCGGGTGTGGGGCGCTCTTTGCCCCTGTTCGTGAGACACGGTTCGTGGTCCACCGGATCCGTGTCTCACCTTCGGTGGGTATGGGATCCGCATTCCCGCCCCAAGCGAGACATGGTGATCATTCCCGGACGCGCATATGGGGATCCGCGACCTAGGCTGGAGCGCATGGCGACGAGCGAGCACGGCACCTCCGTACACGGATCGGCCGCAGCGGCGTTCGACGCCATCTCGCCCCGGCTGCGCCGTCGCCCCGATGTCGAGGCGCACGACCTCGTCGCCGCCGACGCGAGCGACCGGCTCGCGCTCGTCGAGGCTGAGCGAGTCGCCGGGCCGATCCGCGAGGCGACCGTGATCGGGGACCGCTACGGGGCGATCGCGCTGTCGATCCTCGCGGCCGACGAGACCGCCTGCGTGCGGGTGCACCAGGATCCGATCACCGGCGAGCAGGCGCTGCGGCGCAACGCGGCCGAGCTCGGCATCTCGCTCGACGGGCGCCTGACGCACCATCCGCTCGACGCAGGGCTCGCCGACGGCGCCGGCCTCGTGATCCTCCAGCTGCCGCGCGGCCTCGACGCGCTCGACGAGATCGCCCAGACCGTCGCGGCGTCCGCCGCAGAGGACGCGCGTCTGGTCGCCGTGGGGCGCGTGAAGCACATGACCCTGGCGATGAACGACGTGCTGGCCCGCCGCTTCCGGGAGGTGCGCGCGAGCCGCGGCGTCGGGAAGTCGCGCGCGCTCCACGCGACGGGGGCGGTCCGCGGGCCCGTGACCTGGCCGCGGGAGGAGCGCCACGACGACGTCGGCCTCGTCATCCGCGCGCACGGCGCGGCGTTCGCCGGCACCTCGCTCGATCTCGGCGCGCGGCTCATGATCGGGACGATCCCGCAGATGCCGGATGCGGAATACGCGATCGACCTCGGCTGCGGCACGGGAGCGCTCGGCGTCTCCTACGCGCTCGCCCGCCACGGATCCCGGGTGAGGGCGAGCGATCGCTCGGCGGCGGCCGTGCTCTCGGCGCGCGCGACGGCCGAGGCGAACGGCGTCTCGGACCGCGTGGAGGTCGAACGCCGCGACGCGCTCTCCGCGCAGCCGGACGCGTCCGCCGACCTCGTGCTGCTCAACCCGCCCTTCCACTCCGGCTCCGCCGTCACGACCGCGATCGCGCCGCGCCTGTTCGCCGACGCGGCGCGCGTGCTGCGGCCAGGCGGCGAGCTGTGGACCGTGTGGAACAGCCACCTGCGCTACCGGCCCCAGCTGGAGCGGATCGTCGGGCCCACGCGGCAGGTCGCGCGCGATCGCACGTTCACCGTCACCGCCTCGGCGCGCCGGTAGGCTGGGAGCATGGCGGAGAAGTGGTCCCTCGGTCGCGCGCTGCGCGGCATGTTCGTGAAGCCGACGATCGATGAGAGCACCTGGGACGACCTGGAGACGGCGCTCATCACGGCCGACTTCGGCCCGGACATCACCGAGGCGATCGTCGACGACCTGCGCGAGAAGGTCGAGAGGTTCCGCACGACCGACCCCCGCGACCTCAAGCGGATGCTCGTGGAGAGCCTGGAGGACCGGTTCGCGAAGTTCGACACGACCCTGAAGCTCACCGAGCGTCCCGCCGTGGTGCTCGTCGTCGGCGTCAACGGCGTGGGGAAGACCACCACGATCGGCAAGTTCGCGAACTTCCTGCGCCGCTACGGGCGCTCGATCGTCGTCGGCGCCGCCGACACGTTCCGCGCGGCGGCGGTGGATCAGCTGGCGACCTGGGCGGAGCGCGGCGGCGCGGCCATCGTGCGGCCCGAGCGCGAGGGACAGGATCCGGCGTCCGTCGCCTATCAGACGATCGAGTACGCCCAGCGCACGGGCACGGAGATCGTCCTCGTCGACACCGCGGGGCGCCTGCACACCAAGGGCGGGCTCATGGACGAGCTCACCAAGGTGCGCCGCGTCATCGAGAAGCGCGCCCCCATCAGCGAGGTGCTGCTCGTGCTCGACGCGACCACGGGGCAGAACGGCGTGCAGCAGGCCGAGGTCTTCCTCGAGCACGCCGGCGTCACGGGCCTCGTCATCACGAAGCTCGACGGATCCGCGAAGGGCGGGTTCGTGCTCGCGGTGCAGGAGCGCACGGGGATCCCCGTGAAGCTGCTCGGCCAGGGCGAGGGCATCGGCGATCTCACCGGCTTCACGCCCGCGGCCTTCGCCGCCCAGCTCGTCGGCTGACCCCCGCGCCCCGCGTCGCGCGACGTGGTTGAGTAGTCGTATGGCGATCGAACACGACTTCTTCGGCCTCCTCGAGACCCGGCCCGACGGATCCATCTCCTGGGCCGAGGACATCGACCTCGGTGACATGCGCGTCGAGGTCGAGCTGTCGGCGCCCGACGAGGACGACGTGACCCTCGACGCCCTCGATGCCGGCGCGTCGTTCGTGAACGGGCTCGAGGAGCTCGACAGCCGGGCGCGCAACGCCATGCTCGGCGAGGTGGACAACCGCGCCAGCGATGCGGCCGAGTTCGTCGTGGCGATCGTCGAGAAGTACGGGGACGACCTCGAGGACCTCCTCATCGACGTGTCCGGAGACGCCCCGGTCGACGTGATCCGCACGCTGTCGCTGACGACCGTGCTGATCGTGGCCGAGGAGCACGGCACCTCCGAGCCGTTCGCGCTGTTCGAGTACGTGTTCGACCCCGAGGGCGACGTCGGCGCCGGCCTCGTCGTCGGCTTCGCGAGCGACGGCACCGTGATGTCGGTGCGCGGAGACTGACGAGCCGGATCAGAGCGCGGCGTGGGCCGCGATGAGCTCCTTCGTGAAAGGATGGGCGGGAGACGCCCACACGGCCTCGGTCGGCCCCTGCTCGACGGCGCGCCCGTCGCGCATGACGAGCACCCGGTCGCTCACCCGGCGCACGACCGCGAGGTCATGCGAGATGAACACGAGCGAGAGCCCCTCGTCGCGCTGCAGGGAAGCCAGCAGGTCAAGGATCCCCGCCTGCGTCGTCACGTCGAGCGCGGAGACCGGCTCGTCGCAGACGAGGACGTCTGGCTGGGCGGCGAGGGCGCGGGCGATCGCGACGCGCTGACGCTGCCCGCCGGAGAGAGAGGCGGGTCGGCGGTCGAGGAGCGACGGGGAGAGCCCGACGCGCGCGAGCAGGGCGTCCGGCTCCGGCGCCCGGGGGCCGCGCCGCGCGTCGCGCAGGATGCGCCCCACGACGTGCCGCGGATCGAACGAGCCGAAGGGGTCCTGCGGCACGAGGCGCACGCCCGCGTCGGGATCCCGGAGGATCTCGCCCCCGTCCGGCGCCTCCTGCCCGATGAGGAGGCGCGCCAGGGTCGACTTGCCCGACCCCGACTCGCCCACGATCCCGAGCGCCTCGCCCCGGCGCAGCTCGAGCGACACCTCGTCGACGGCGAGGGTCGGGGGCGCGCCCGCCTGCCCCCGGTAGCGGCGCACGGCGCGATCCGCACGGAGGATCGGCGGCGCATCGTCGACCGACGCGGGCACGGGCTTCGGCCCCGCCGGGATCGCCGCGACGAGCGCACGGGCCGCGGCGGAGCGGGGGCGGGTGAGCACCTCCGCCGTGGCTCCCTCCTCGACGATCCGCCCGCGGTCGAGCACGATCGCGCGCCCGGCGACGCGGCGCACCGCATCGAGATCGTGGGTGATGAGGAGGATCGACGCGCCCTCGTCGCGCAGACGGGCGAGGAGCTCGAGGATCCGCACGGCGGTCGTCGCGTCGAGCGCCGTCGTCGGCTCGTCGGCGATGACGAGGCGTGCATCCCCGACGATCGCCGACGCGATGAGCGCGCGCTGGCGCATGCCGCCTGAGAGCGCTCCTGAGCGCTGGGACATCCTCCGCTCGGGGTCGGGGAGGCCGGCGTGCGCGAGCGCCTCCTGCACGCGCCGACGCCGCTCGCCGCGGGGCACGCGCCGCACGGCGAGCGCCTCTCCGACCTCGTTCTCGATCGTGCGCAGCGGATCGAGCGACTGCAGGGCGTCCTGCAGCACGAAGCCGAGCGCATCGCCGCGCAGCCGGCGCCACGCCCTCTGGGGCGCGCGGCGGAGGTCGGCGCCGCAGGCGGCGAGACGCTCGGCGGAGACGCGCGCGAGGGGGTCCGCCTGCGTGAGGCCGATGAGGGTGCGGGCGAGGACCGACTTCCCCGCGCCGGACTCGCCCACGACGCCGACGGCCTCGCCGGGCGCGATCCGGAGCGACACGTCCTCGAGGACGCGGCCCGCGCGGCCGAGGTCGACGCGGAGCCCCGCGACGTCGAGCAGCGGCGTCATGCCGGGACCCCCTTCGACAGGCGACGGCCGAGGACCGTGAGCGCGGCGGCCGTGACGATGATCGCGACGCCGGGGAACACCGTCATCCACCACGCGTTCAGCAGGTAGACCCGCCCCGCGTTGAGCATCGAGCCCCACTCCGGCGAGGGCGGAGCCGCGCCGAGGCCGAGGAAGCTGAGGGCCGAGACCCACACGACGGCCTGTCCGATGCCGAGCGTGACCATCGCGGCCAGCGGCCAGAGGGTGTTCGGCACGATGTGGCGGACGAGGATCCGGGGCCGGGTGAGCCCCTCGTGGCGCGCGTACGCGACGTAGTCGCTGCGGAGCACGGAGCGCACCCGCGCGCGGATGACGCGCGCGTAGCCCGGTGCGGTCGCGATGCCGATCGCGAGGATCGAGCTGCGGGTGCCCGGGCCGATGATCGTCACGAACAGCAGGGCCAGCACGAGCGTGGGCAGCGCGTAGAGCACCTCGATCACCCGCGACAGCGCGGCGTCGACGAGGCGCGGGCCGACGCCGGCGGCGAAGCCGAGCACGAGCCCGCCCGCCATCCCGATCCCGGTGGCGGCGAGGCCGATCCCCGCGGACGCCCGCGCGCCGTGCACGATGCGGGTGAGGACGTCCCGACCGGACTCGTCCGCGCCGAGGGGGTGGCCGAGCGACGGGCCCCGGAAGCCGTCGGCGGGGGAGACCGCGAGCGGGTCTCCCGGAGCGAGGAGCCCCGGCCAGGCGATCGCGACGAGGAGCAGGGCGATGGCCGCGAGCGACAGGATCCCCGACGCGCCGAGCGAGCGCGCCGCGCGGGCGATCACGAGCCGACCCCCGCGGTCGGCGCGGACAGCGCCCCCGGACGCGGCCCGCGCAGGCGCGGATCGACGACGAGCTCGAGCGCGTCGGTCGCGATCACGACCGCGACGTAGAGCACCGCGACGACCGCGACGGCGCCGATGACGACCGGCACGTCGCGCTGCAGCGCCGCCTCCTGCAGGAGGCGCCCCAGACCGGGCCGGGCGAAGAGCACCTCGACGACGACCGCCCCGCTGAGCAGGCTCCCGAACGCCCAGCCCGACAGGGAGAGCGCGGGGAGCGCGGCGTGGCGGAGGGTGTGGCGGAGGAGCACCCGCGCCTCGCTCGCGCCGCGGGCCCTGGCCGTCACGGCGAACGGAGCGCGGTCGGCGTCGTCGAGCGCGTCCCGCGACACCTGGGAGAGGAAGCCGGCGATCGGGATGGCGAGCGTCACGACGGGCAGCACGAGGGCGGCCGGCTGCGATCCGGAGCTCGTGGCGGGCAGCCAGCCGAGCGTCGAGGCGAACAGGACGATGAGGACGGCGCCGAGCCAGAACTGCGGGGCGACGCTCGCGACGATCTCGAGGCCGCGCATCGCCGCGCCGACGACGGCGCCGACGCGGCCGCGGGAGACGGCCTGGACGAGGGCGCCCGCGACCGTGAGGATCCAGGCGAGCGCGAGGGCGAGGACCGCGAGCAGCAGCGTCGGCGGCAGGTGCGCCCCCAGGAGGTCGATGACCGGCTGACGGCGGGCGTACGAATCGCCCAGCTGCAGCGTGGCGATGTCGCGCAGCTGCACGAGATACTGCACGGCGAGCGGCCGGTCGAGGCCGTACTGCGCGATCGCGTGCTCGACGGCCTCCGGCCCCGCCTGGGAGCCGGGGCCGCCGAGGATCGCCTCGAGCGGGTCGCCCGAGAGGCGCAGGGCGAAGAACACGAGCGTCGCGACGACCCACACGACGAGCAGCGCCGAGCCGATCCGCGCGGCGATCCAGCGCGCGACCGCCGCGCCGCGCCTCGCGCCCGCCGACATCAGCCGTCGAGCTGCGCGTTCACGAAGGTCGGCGTCGAGATCGTGTGCAGCGTCGTCACGCCGGAGACGCCCTTCGTGAGGAAGTGGTTCTGCTGGTCGTACAGCGGCAGCACGGCGTGGGTGCCGAGGATGATCTCCTGCGCCTCCGTGTAGAGGGCGCGGCGCTCGTCCTCGTCTGTCGTCGCGAGGGCCGCCTCGAGCGCCTCGTCGAGCTCGGGGATCGTGAGCTGCGCGTTGTTCGCGAAGTACCCGGACGGCGCGGGGATCGTGCCGTCGGAGTGGTACAGGATCCGCAGGACGTCCGGTCCGACGGTCGTGTACGGGGCCGAGACCGCCTCGTAGTCGTGCGCGGCGAGCGCGCCGTACCAGCTCGAGAGGTCCATGGGCTCGAGCTGCACGTCGAAGCCGACCTCGAGGGCGTTCGCCTGGATCTGCTCGAAGAGCGACTGCTCGGCCGCCGTGGACTGGTTGGTGGACACGGGGAAGCGCACCGTGAGCGCCTCGCCGTCCTTCTGGCGGACCCCGTCGGCGTCGCGCTCGCTCCAGCCCGCCTCGTCGAGCAGCTCATTCGCGCGGTCGACGTCGGTCGCGAACAGCTCCTCGTCGGAGGA
Organism: Microbacterium sp. gxy059; assembly: GCF_050958665.1. Classification (NCBI taxonomy): domain Bacteria; kingdom Bacillati; phylum Actinomycetota; class Actinomycetes; order Micrococcales; family Microbacteriaceae; genus Microbacterium; species Microbacterium sp. gxy059. The sequence goes on from NZ_JAMXWT010000002.1 coordinate 236,804, forward strand.
GCCGAAGGGCTCCACGCTCGAGAGCACCGAGAACGAGCGCTGGGCCGTGCCGACGAAGAGGGTCTCGATGCCCGGCGACGGGTCGGCGGACCGGACGAACGCCTCGCGCACCCGCTCGTCGTCGAACGGCGCCTGCGACGAGTTCAGCTCGATCCGGTTGGACGACGCGGGGCGCGGGGCGTCGATGTGCTCGATGCCCTGCCCCTCCGCCGCCGCGATGTCGCTCGGCAGCGGATTGTCGATGACGTGCACCTCGCCGGAGGCGAGTGCGGCCTGGCGCGTGGCGGCATCCGGGATGAAGCGCCACTCGATGCCCTCGAGGTGGGCCGGTCCGTCGTGGTCGGCCTCCGGCGCGGTCGCGACGTAGTCGTCGTTGCGCGTGAGCGTCACGCTCTCCTGCGGCGTCCAGCTCTCGACGACGAAGGGCCCGGTGCCGATCGGCGCCTGGCAGTTCTCCTCCTGGCCGCGCTCGATGCCCGCGGGCGACTGCATCGCGGCCCAGTGCTGGCTGAGCACCTCGAGGAGCGCGGACTTGGGCGTCGACAGGTGCAGGCGCACGTGCGCGTCGTCCACGACCTCCACGCTCTCGACCTGCTCGACGGCGAGGTAGCCGGTCGACGAGGCGGTCTCGGGGTCCTGGAGGTGCTCGATGTTGGCCTTGACCGCCTCCGCGTCGAACGGGGTGCCGTCGGTGAAGGAGATGCCCTCGCGGAGGGCGATGTCCCACGTGAGCCCGTCGTCGGACGCCTCGCCCGACTCGGCGAGCCACGGGGCGATCTCGCCCTCGGCGGTGCGGCCGAACAGCGGTTCGAGGTACTGCGTCGACAGCAGCGCCTGCGGATAGTTGCCGCCGACGTGGGGGTCGAGGCAGGTGGGCTCGGCGTCGCCGGTCGCGTAGACGAGCGTGCCGCCCTCGACGGGCTCGGCGGCGTCTCCGCCGTCTGAGGCGGGGGCGCAGCCGACCGCGAGAGCGGCGGTGGCGGCGAGGGCGATGATCGGCAGGGCGCGGCGGATGGTGCGCATGGCTCCTCGGAGGGGGAAGGGATGCTGTGGGCGGACTTTCCGGACCGTGTCCGGAAGTCCGCCCACCAGCCTATCCCGCTTCTCCGGGGGCCGGCCCGCTCAGACCGCCTGCGCGAACTCGGCGGGCGCGCTGTCGGCGATGTGCTGCAGGTGCGCCGGGATCTCGCGGCCCTTCTCGCGCATCGACTGCGCCCAGAGGCGCCCCGCGCGGTACGACGAGCGCACCAGGGGGCCGGCGAGCACTCCGAGGAAGCCGATCCGCTCGGCCTCCTCCTTCATCTCCACGAACTCGGCGGGCTTGACCCACCGCTGGACCGGCAGGTGGCGCGGGGAGGGCCGCAGGTACTGCGTGAGCGTGATGATGTCGCATCCCGCGTCGCGCAGATCCTGCAGCGTCTCGACGACCTCGTGCGGCTCCTCGCCCATGCCGAGGATGAGGTTCGACTTCGTGATGAGCCCGGCGTCGTGCCCCTGCGTGAGCACGCCGAGCGAGCGCTCGTAGGTGAAGGCGGGGCGGATCCGGCGGAAGACCCTCGGCACCGTCTCGACGTTGTGCGCGAAGACCTCGGGCCTGGCGTCGAAGATCTGCCCGAGGAACTCCGGCTTGCCGCTGTGGTCGTTCGCCAGCAGCTCGACGCCCGTGTTCGGGTTGCGGGCGTGGATCTGGCGCACCGTCTCGGCGTTGAGCCAGGCCCCCGTGTCCGGGAGGTCGTCGCGCGCGACGCTCGTGACGGTCGCGTACCGCAGCCCCATCCGGGAGACGGACTCCGCGACGCGCCGGGGCTCGTCGGTGTCGTAGTCCGCGGGCTTGCCCGTGTCGATCTGGCAGAAGTCGCAGCGCCTCGTGCACTGCGAGCCGCCGATGAGGAAGGTCGCCTCGCGGTCCTCCCAGCACTCGAAGATGTTGGGGCAGCCGGCCTCCTGGCACACCGTGTGCAGGTCCTCGGTCTTCACGAGGTTCTGCAGCTCGCGGTACTCGGGCCCCTGGCGCACGCGCGTCTTGATCCACTCGGGCTTCTTCTCGATGGGCGTCTGCGCGTTGCGCACCTCGAGGCGCAGCATCTTGCGGCCCTCGGGGGCGGCGGGGCTCACGCGGGGACCTCCTCGAAGATCTCGAGGAAAGCGCTCGCGACGGCGTCGCGCATCGCCGCGGGGGTGGTCTCCCCGCCGATCTCCCTGCTGATCGTCGTCACGCCGGCGTCGCGGATGCCGCACGGGACGATCTCGTCGAAGGGCGCCAGGGAGTTGGAGCAGTTGAGGGCGAAGCCGTGCATCGACGCGCCCTTCTCGACGCGCACGCCGATCGCGGCGATCTTCGCCGGGGCGAGGGGGCCGTCGACCCACACGCCGGTGCGCCCGGTCACCTGGTAGCCGGAGATCCCGAGCGGGCGGAGCACGTCGATGAGCATGCGCTCGAGGCGGCGCACATGCGGCACGACCTCGCGCTGACCGCCGAGGCGGACGATCGGGTAGCCGACGAGCTGACCCGGGCCGTGCCACGTGATGCGACCGCCGCGGTCGACCTCGATGACGGGGGTCGTCGACCGGGTCGGCCGGTCGGCGGGCTCCGTGCGCGAGCCGGCCGTGAAGACCGCCTCGTGCTCGAGCAGGATCAGCGTGTCGTCGCGGTCGCCCGCGACGACCTCGGAGTGGATGCGCCGCTGCAGCTCCCACCCCTCCGTGTACGGGACCAGGCTCGGGGCGAGCCCGGCATCGAGAATCTCCACGTCATGCTCCTCGGATCGAATTGCGGACCGTGTCCAACAATAGGGCAGAACCCGGGAGCGCCGGCGCACCGGCCTACGCTGGGGGGATGAGCACGAAGAGCCCCCGACCCGGTCGGCCGCGCGCCATCTCCCGGGAGATGCTCGCGGAGGCGGCCTGCGATCTCTTCCTCGAGCAGGGCTACGACGGCACGTCCGTCTCGGCGATCGCGCGGCGCGCCGGCATCGCGCGATCGAGCTTCTTCAACTACGCGGCCTCGAAGGCCGAGCTGCTGTGGGGGCCGCTGGACGACCGCATCGCGGCGGCGGGCGACGCGCTCGACGCCGGGGAGTCGGTGCGCGACGCGCTCCGCAGGATCGGGGAGGGAGCGGCGCCAGACGCGCTGGCCCTCGCGTTCGCGAACGCCGAGGCGATGCGCATCGAGGAGCATCTCGAGGCGGAGGCGGCCCTGCGCGCCTCCCGCGTGGCCCGCGTCGTCGCGCGCGGACTCCGGCGCGACGGCCGGGACGCGCTCGAGGCCGACGTGCACGCCGGCGCCTACGGCGCGGCGGTCGTCGCGGCCCTGCGCGCCTGGTCGGGAGCCGGCGCGGGGGCGACCTCGCTCGCCGCGCACGTCGACCGGGCGCTCGACATCGCCGCGACACGGTAAAATCTCGATCATCATGGCTACTTTCGGCAACCTCTCTGAGCGCCTCACCGAGACCTTCAAGAACCTCCGCACCAAGGGAAAGCTGTCGGCGGCCGACGTCGACGGCACCGTGCGCGAGATCCGGCGAGCGCTCCTCGACGCCGACGTCGCGCTCGAGGTCGTGAAGACGTTCACCGCGCGGGTGCGCGAACGCGCGCTCGGCGACGAGGTGAACCGGGCTCTCAACCCGGCCCAGCAGGTCGTGCAGATCGTGAACGAGGAGCTCGTCGCGATCCTCGGCGGCGAGCAGCGCAAGCTCATGTTCGCGAAGACCCCGCCGACGATCATCATGCTCGCCGGACTCCAGGGATCCGGAAAGACGACCTTCGCGGGGAAGCTCGCGAAGAAGCTCCAGAAGGAGGGGCACACGCCGCTCCTCGTGGCCGCCGACCTGCAGCGCCCGAACGCCGTGAACCAGCTGCAGGTCGTGGCCGAGCAGGCCGGCGCCGCGATCTTCGCCCCCGAGCCGGGCAACGGCGTGGGCGACCCCGTGAAGGTGTCGAAGGCGGGCGTCGAGCACGCGCGCCAGAAGCTCTACGACACGGTCATCATCGACACCGCCGGTCGGCTCGGCGTCGACGAGGAGCTCATGGACCAGGCGGCGAGGATCCGCCGCGCGACGAACCCCGACGAGGTGCTCTTCGTCATCGACTCGATGATCGGCCAGGACGCCGTCAACACGGCCAAGGCGTTCCTCGACGGCGTCGACTTCACCGGCGTGGTCCTCACGAAGCTCGACGGCGACGCCCGCGGCGGCGCGGCGCTGTCGGTCGCCTCGGTCACGCAGCGGCCGATCATCTTCGCCTCGGCCGGCGAGACCCTCGACGACCTCGAGGACTTCCACCCCGACCGCATGGCGAGCCGCATCCTCGACCTCGGCGACATCCTCACCCTCATCGAGCAGGCCCAGCAGGCGTTCGACGAGGAGGAGGCGAAGAAGGTCGCCGAGAAGCTCGCGAAGGAGGCCTTCACCCTCGACGACTTCCTCGAGCAGATGCAGCAGCTCAAGAAGATGGGGTCGATGAAGAAGATGCTCGGCATGCTGCCGGGCATGAACGGCCAGATGAAGCAGCAGCTGCAGGACTTCGACGAGGGGGAGATCACGCGCACCGAGGCGATCATCCGCTCGATGACGCCCTCGGAGCGCGCCAACACGAAGATCCTCAACGGGTCGCGCCGCGCTCGCATCGCGCGCGGCTCCGGCATGACCGTCACCGACGTCAACCAGCTCGTGAACCGCTTCGAGCAGGCGGCGAAGATGATGAAGAAGGTCGCGCGCGGCGAGCAGGCGGGCATCCCCGGGATGGGCATGATCCCCGGCGCGAAGCCGGGCGCGTCCTCCAAGCGGGGCAAGAAGGGCAAGAAGAAGCCCGTCGCCCGCTCGGGCAACCCCGCCAAGCGGGCCGCGGAGCAGGCCGCCCCGGCGCCCCAGGCGCAGGCCGGATCGGGCTTCGGGCTCGGAGCGGGCGCTCCGGAGGGCGACGCCCCCGACATGGCGGAGATCCAGAAGCTCTTCGGCAAGCGCTGACGCGTGGCGGTCTGGGAGATCGCGCTCGCGATCCTCGCCGTCCTCCTCGGCTCGACTCTGCAGCGCGCGACGGGGATGGGCTTCGCGCTCTTCTCCGCCCCGTTCATCGTCCTCCTCCTCGGCCCGATGAGCGGCGTCGCGCTCCTGAACCTCTGCGCGCCCCTCGCGAGCCTGGTGATCCTCGCGCGGGTGCGGCGCGACGTCGACTGGCGCCGCATGCTCGTCATGACCGTCGCGGCCGCCGTCGGCACGGCGCCCGCCCTGCTCGTGGTGCTCGCGGTGCCGGGGCCCGTCCTCGAGATCGGCATCGGCGGCCTGATCGTGGTCGCCCTGACGGCGACCCTGCTCATGCGGGCGGGAGAGGCGCGGCAGCGCACCTCGACGCTCGGGCTCGCCGGCTTCGCGAGCGGGTTCATGAACACGGCGGCCGGCATCGGCGGGCCGCCCATGAGCATCTACGCCATCGCCACCGGCTGGGAGCAGCGGTCGTTCGCGGCGACGCTGCAGCCCTTCTTCGTCGTGACGAGCCTCCTCGCGCTCGCGACGAAGGCGGGCACCGCGCCCGACGCCCTCGGCGCGATCCCGTGGACCCTCTGGATCGGCGTCGTGGCGGGCACCGGGGCGGGGCTCGTGCTCGGCGAGCGGGTGGCGCGTGCGGCGAGCCCTGGCACCCTGCAGCGCCTGCTGATCAGCGTGGCCTACCTCGGCGGCGCGCTCACGCTGGCCCGCGGGATCTGGACCCTGTCGTGAGGGGGAGAGCAGAGGTCGGCGCCTCGGGACCCGGCGACCCGCACGCGCCGGATCGCGCGCCGCGCGTGCGCCCCTGGACGTATCCGGGGACGCGTCCGGATCGCTCCGTCCTCATCGCGCAGGACGTCGTCGCGGAGCTCGTGGGCGCATCGGGAGCGATCGACGGGACCGGCCGGGATCGCGTCGAGGACCTGCGGGTGGCCGGTCTCCCGGGGAGCGAGGGCGAGGCCGTTCGGCTGAGCGCCGAGCTCGCGCGGCGGGGCGGCGCCCCGCTCGCCGATCGCGTGCCGGTGCTCGCGATCGGCTCGAACGCCGCGCCGGCTCAGCTGCGCCACAAGTTCGCCGACGGGCCCGCTCTCGCGATCCCGTCGATCCGGGCGCGGGCGCAGGGGATCTCCGTCGGCTTCTGCGCGTTCCTCGCCCCGCTGGGCTACGTGCCCGCGACGGCGACGCCCTCGCCCGGCGCGCGGACCCGCATCGCGCTCCAGCTGGTCGACGACGCGCAGCTCGACGCGATCGACCGCACAGAGGCCCCGCGCTACCGACGCGTGCTTCTCGAGACGCCCCTCCTGCTCGACACGGGGGAGACCATCCGGAGCGCCTACGCCTACGCGGCGCTCGGGGGCGTCATCGGCGAGTCGCGCGGCATCTGGATGATGCGGCAGCCGGGGGAGGAGGATCCGGAGGGGGACGCCGAACGGCGGATCAGGGACCAGGCCGATCTCCGCGCGCGGCTGGCCGCTCGGGGCGTCGCGCTCTCAGGGGACATCGACGTCGATCGCCCCGCGCTCGACGCCGCGGGCCTCATCCGGCCGAACCCCCTCGCGGATCTGCCTGACGCCATCGGCCGGGCGCCCCTCCGCTGGCGCGACGTCGTCCGCGACCGGCCATGAGCGACGACGCGGGGCCGGGGATCCGACGATCCCCGGCCCCGCGTCGAGGGCGCGTCAGCGCGTCACGCGACGTCCTCGTCGACCCAGCCCATCGACTTCTCGATGGCCTTGCGCCACTGGCGCAGCAGGCGCTCGCGCTCGGCGGCGTCCATCTGGGGCTCCCAGCGGCGGTCCTCCTGCCAGTTGGCGGAGAGGTCGTCGAGGCCCGCCCAGAACCCGACGGCGAGGCCCGCCGCGTAGGCGGCGCCGAGCGCGGTCGTCTCGGCCACCACGGGGCGCACGACCGGCACGCCGAGCACGTCGGCCTGGAACTGCATGAGCGTGTCGTTGGCGACCATGCCGCCGTCGACCTTGAGCTCGGCGAGGTCGACCCCGGCATCGGCGTTGACGGCGTCGAGCACGTCGCGCGACTGGTACGCGACGGCCTCGAGCGCGGCGCGCGCGATGTGGTTCTTCGTCGCGTAGCGCGTCAGGCCGAGGATCGCGCCGCGAGCGTCCGGACGCCAGTACGGAGCGAACAGGCCCGAGAAGGCCGGCACGACGTAGACGCCGCCGTTGTCGTCGACCTGCTTCGCGAGCTCCTCCACCTCAGGGGCGTCCGAGATGATGCCGAGCTGGTCGCGCAGCCACTGGATGAGCGATCCGGTGACGGCGATCGACCCCTCGAGCGCGTAGCGCGTCGGCTGGTCGCCCAGCTTGTATCCCACCGTGGTGAGCAGGCCGTTCTTCGAGTGGACGATCTCCTCGCCCGTCTGGAAGATGAGGAAGTTGCCCGTCCCGTAGGTGTTCTTGCTCTCGCCCGCCTGGAATGCCGCCTGCCCGAAGGTGGCCGCCTGCTGGTCGCCCAGGATGCCCGCGATCGGGGTCTCGCGCAGCAGCGACGAGTCCTCCGCGTGCCCGTAGATCTCCGACGATGAGCGGATCTCGGGCATCATCGACTTCGGCACGCCGAATTCCTCGAGGATGTCGTCGCGCCACTCGAGGGTCTCGAGGTCCATGAACAGCGTGCGGGAGGCGTTCGTCACGTCGGTGACGTGCACGCCGCCGTCGGTGCCGCCCGTGAGGTTCCACAGCACCCACGCGTCGGTCGTGCCGAACGCGAGGTCGCCCGCCTCGGCGCGCTCGCGAGCGCCCTCGACGTTCTCGAGGATCCAGCGGATCTTCGTGCCGGCGAAGTAGGTCGCGAGCGGCAGGCCCACGATCTCCTTGAAGCGGTCGGTGCCCTCGTCGCCGGCGATCTCGTCGACGATGTCCTGCGTGCGGGTGTCCTGCCACACGATGGCGTTGTAGACGGGCTCTCCGGTCTTGCGGTCCCACACGACCGTCGTCTCGCGCTGGTTCGTGATCCCGACGGCGGCGATGTGGTGGCGGGTGAGGTCGGCGCGGCTCAGCGCGAGGCCGATGACCTCCTGGACGTTGCGCCAGATCTCCCGCGGGTCATGCTCCACCCAGCCCGGGCGGGGCATGATCTGCTCGTGCTCCTTCTGCCCGACCGAGACGATCGAGCCCTTCTTGTCGAAGACGATGGCGCGGGACGACGTCGTGCCCTGGTCGATCGCGAGGATGTAGTCAGCCATGGTGTTTCTTCTCCTTTGAAAGGCCGTGGGGTCAGACGAGCGAGAGGAGGGCGGGGGCGGCGAGGGCCGCGAGGACGCCGCCGATCAGCGGGCCCACGACGGGCACCCACGAGTAGGCCCAGTCGCTCGAGCCCTTGCCGGGGATCGGGAGGATCGCGTGGGCGATGCGGGGGCCGAGGTCGCGGGCCGGGTTGATCGCGTACCCCGTGGGGCCGCCGAGCGAGGCGCCGATGCCGACGACGAGGAGCGCGACGGGGAGCGCGGTGAGCGGTCCGAGTCCTCCGGGGACGCCGACCTGGATGTCGCCGTGATCCGCGAACCCGAAGATGATGAACACCAGCGCGAACGTGCCGATGATCTCCGTGACGAGGTTCCATCCGTAGGAGCGCAGCTCTGGTCCCGTCGAGAACACGCCGAGCTTGTTGGCGGGGCTCTCCTCGGCGTCGAAGTGCTTCTTGTAGGCGAGCCAGCACAGGATCGCGCCGAGGACGCCGCCGACGAGCTCCGCCGCGGTGGCGACGAAGAACATCGTCATCGTGATGTCGCCCGCGACGAGCAGGCCGATGCCGACGGCGGGGTTGAGGATCGCGCCGGAGTACGACGAGGCGATCACGCCGATGAACACCGCGAGGCCCCAGCCCCAGTTGATCATCAGGGTGCCGCCGCCGAAGCCCTTCGTCTTGGCGAGGACCACGTTGGCGACGACGCCGCATCCGAACAGGACGAGGAGGGTGGTGCCGACGAGCTCCGAGGTGAAGTAGAGCCCGAGATTGACGTCTTCCATGTCTTCTTTGACCTTTCGTCGTGCAGCGTCCGTCGCTGCGACGTGTGTGGGGTTGTGGGTTGTGGGGTGCTGCCTCCGGCGGGGCGTCGTCCGCGATGCCCCGCCGGACGGCTTCTAGGAGGCGGCGAGCTCGACGCCGTGCGCGTCGGCGAGCTCCGCGCGGAAGGCGCGGACCTCGTCGTCCCGACGCTCGGCGTCCCAGCCCAGCAGCGGGGCGAGGGCGTCGGCGATCTCGTCGATCGCGGACGCGTCGGCATCGCCCGTGAAGGCGAGGCTCGTCCGACGCAGGATCACGTCGACGAGGTGCACGACGTACTCGTTCTCGACCATCCAGGCGAGTTCGCGCGTCGAGACGTCTCCGTCGGCGAGCGGCTGGTCGTCGTCGTCGGCGATGTGCGACCAGACATCCGCCGCGCGGGTTCCGTAGCGCGCCAGCAGGGTCTCGGCGCGGTCTCCCGCTCCGGCCAGGTTCCGTCGGATCCACTCGGCGCGCTGCGCGTCCTCGCGGGGGAAGCCCTTCCCGCCGCCGATCGGCAGGTCGGCCGTGGACGTCGTGCGGGGCCGCCCGAGGATCTCGAGCACGCGGTCGGCGAGCGACTCCCCGAGCGCGCGGAAGGTCGTCCACTTCCCGCCCACGAGGCTGAGCAGCGGCACGCCGCCGGAGCGGTCGACCTCCACCCGGTAGTCGCGGGAGACGAAGCCGGGCGCGGTGTCCTCGTGGCGGGGGAGCGGGCGGATCCCGGAGAAGCGGTAGACGATCTGCGAGCGGTCGACCGCGATCTGCGGGAACACGTGGTGGATGAGGTCGAAGAAGTAGTCGATCTCCTCCTCCGTGCAGCGCGCGGGCTCGCGGGGGTCGGCGTCGATGTCGGTCGTGCCGACGAGCACCCGCCCCTTGAGCGGGTAGATGAGGACGATGCGCCCGTCGTCGTGCTCGAAGAAGATCTCGCGCCCCTTGGTGGCGGCGAGCAGCTCCGGGTGGTCGAGCACGACGTGCGAGCCCTTGGTCCCTCCCATGAAGCGGGTGCCCTTCCCGAGCGCCTCGTTCGTGAGGTCGGTCCAGGGGCCCGAGGCGTTGACGACCACGTCTGCCGCGATCTCGAAGGTCTCGCCGGTCTCGCGGTCGGCGACCTCCACGCCCGTCGCGGTGCGGCCCACGGCCTCCACGTAGTTCAGGGCGTGCGCGCCGTCGTGCGCGCGGACGCCGTCGAGCAGCACGTCGAGCGCGAGGCGCTCGGGATCGTGCATCGAGGCGTCGAAGTAGGTCGCGGTGTACTTGACGTTCGCGTCGAGCGCCGGGAGGTCGGCGAGGGCGCGGGAGCGGCGCCGGAAGCTGTGGCGGGGGACGGATCCGCCGTCGCGCGAGAAGGTGTCGTAGATGGTGAGCCCGACCTTGATGAGCGCCGCGCCGCGCTCCTTCGGCTTCCCCGAGCGGTGGGTGAGGAAGCGCAGGGGCGCCGACATCACGCCGGAGAAGGTGGAGTAGATCGGGATGGTCGTCTCGAGCGGCTTCACGAAGTGCGGTGCGAGGCGCAGCAGGCGGTTGCGCTCCTCGACCGACTCCTTCACGAGGCGGAACTCGCCGTTCTCCAGGTAGCGGATGCCGCCGTGCACCATGTGGCTGGAGGCCGACGAGGCTCCGGACGCGAAGTCGCCGCGCTCCACGAGCACGACGTCGATGCCCTGCAGCGCGAGGTCGCGGAAGGTCGAGATGCCGTTGATGCCGCCGCCGATGATGAGGACGGAGGTGCGGCCGTTCTCACGCACGGTGCGGACGTCGGATCGGGTGGCAGACATCGGATTCCTCTTTCGTCGAAGTCGGGAATATCCTGACAACGCCGACAGAGATGAGCAAGCGGGCTGCACGAATGTGCAGAAGGGGACGGAGCGCGGCGATGAACGAGGGACGAGGCATGCAAGCTCGTGACCAGAAGGCCATGCAGGCGCTGCGCGCGGCGCAGCTCTACTACCAGCAGGACCGCACGATGGAGGCGATCGCGCACGAGCTGCGCACGTCGCGCTCGTCGGTCTCGCGGCTGCTGTCCTACGCGCGCGAGATCGGCATCGTGGACATCCGGGTCTCCTCGCCGCTCGAGCACGCGGGCATCCTCGCCAAGCGCATCCACTCGCGCTACGGCGTGTCCGCGCACGTCGTCCCGATGCCGGGGAGCGTCAGCGAGACGGATCGCCTGGACCGGGTCGCGATGACAGGCGCGCACCTGCTCGCGCAGTTCATGGAGTCGAACATGGTCGTGGGCGTCGCGTGGGGGTCCACCGTGAGCGCCGTGAGCAGGCACCTCACACGCGTGCCCGTGCACGGGACGACGTTCGTGCAGCTCAACGGGGCGGGGAACACGCTCACGACGGGCGTCGAGTACTCGAGCGAGATCCTCGTGCGCTTCCGGGAGGCGTTCGACGCGAAGGTGCAGCAGTTCCCCGTCCCGGCCTTCTTCGACGACCCGCGCACGCGCGACGCGATGTGGCGCGAGCGGATGACGCAGCGCGTGCTCGGGCTGCAGTCGCGCATGGACATCGCCCTGTTCAGCGTCGGATCGCCCGCGGCCGACGTGCCCAGCCAGGTGTACGTCGGCGGGTACCTCGAGGACGAGGACTACCGCCAGCTCGAAGACGACGGGGCGATCGGAGACGTCGCGACGGTGTTCTATCGCGCGGACGGGTCATGGCGCGACATCGCTCTCAACCACCGGGCGACGGGGCCGTCGCTCGACCGGCTGCGCCGGGTGCCGCGGCGGATCTGCGCCGTCGCCGGAACGCACAAGCTGGCGGCGCTCCGCGGGGCTCTGGCAGGGGAGCTCGTGACCGATCTCGTGGTCGACGAGCTGCTCGCGAGCCGGCTGATCGAGGCGCCCTGATCGGATCAGGATCCCTCCGCCCTGCCCCGTCGCCGGTACCCCATGAACGCCACGGAGCGGCGAGGGGCGAGAGAGGGAGGCTCGCTTCACTCCTCTCAGTCCGCGAGCCGAGGACACGCGACCGCTCCCGTTCGCTTCACAGGGCGGCATCTGGCAAGATGGAACGCTGAAGCGCGTGCTCGACCCTCTATCCAGCACGGCGCTTCGCCCTTTCAGAGCTTCCGCCGGCGTGCATACCCCACGCGCAGGGCGACTGGTTCGTTCACTCTTTCCAATCCACAGGAGAATCGTGGCTGTCAAGATCCGTCTGAAGCGCCTCGGCAAGATCCGCGCGCCCTACTACCGCATCGTCATCGCCGACTCGCGCACCAAGCGCGATGGTCGTGTGATCGAGGAGATCGGCAAGTACCACCCCACCGAGGAGCCCTCGTTCATCGAGGTCGACTCGGAGCGCGCTCAGTACTGGCTGTCCGTCGGCGCCCAGCCGACCGACCAGGTGCGCGCCCTGCTCAAGATCACGGGCGACTGGGGTCGCTTCCAGGGCGACGCCGACGCGAAGAGCACCCTCAAGGTCGCCGACGAGAAGAAGGCCTACGAGGCCGACTCCTCCAAGAAGTCCGTCGTCAAGCCCGCTCAGCCGAAGAAGGCCGAGGAGCCCGCCGAGGCTCCCGAGGCCGAGTCGGCCGAGTAACGCGCGAAGAACCGTCATGCTGGCCGCCGCTCTCGAGCACCTCGTCACGGGCATCGTCGATGACCCGGACGGCGTGCGCATCGTCGAATCCACCTCGCCGCGGGGGGACGTGCTCGAAGTGCACGTCTCGCCCGACGACCGTGGGCGCGTGATCGGGCGCGGCGGCCGCACGGCGAAGTCCCTGCGGGTCGTCGTCTCCGCTCTGGCCGAAGGACGACGCGTGCGCGTCGACGTGGCCGACGACTGATGGCAGCGCAGAAGACCCCGAAGAACCAGCTCCGCGTCGGCCGCGTCCTCAAGGCGCACGGCCTCAAGGGCGCGCTCAAGCTGGAGCTGTACACCGACGACCCCGAGGGACGCTTCGTCCCGGGAGCGTCCTTCACGCTCCAGGTGCCCGAGCACTCGAAGTGGCACCGCCAGACGATCTCCGTCCGCGAGTTCCGCTGGATGAACGCGAGCCCCATCGTCTTCTTCGACGGCATCGACGATCGCACGGAGGCGGAGACGCTCGTGCGCGCGATCCTGTGGGTGGACCACGACGAGTCCACGCAGAGCACCGAGCCGGACGCCTGGTACGACCACCAGCTGGTCGGCCTCGAGGCCGTCCGCGACGGCGAGGTCGTCGGGCGCATCGCCCGCGTCGAGCATCTGCCGGCGCAGGATCTCCTCATCGTCTCGTCGGGCGACCGCGAGGTCATGGTGCCCTTCGTCCGCGCGATCGTGCCGGACGTGGACCCGATCGCGGGTCGCGTCGTCCTCACGCCCCCTCCGGGCCTCTTCGAGGACCTCCCCGACGGCGACGACGCCTAGCGCGGGATGTCCGCGGACGTCGGGAGACCCCCGAGCGGGGGCGCGCTGCCGCTCTGGCTCGCCTCCCTCCTCGCCGTCCTCGGCGGCCTCGCGCTCGACGCGGCGTTCCCGTCGTGGGGCGTCTGGCCGCTCGCCTTCGTCGGCGTCGGCCTGAGCCTCCTCTCCCTCATCGGACGCCGAGCAGGCGGCGCGCTGCTCGTGGGCGCGCTCTTCGGTGCGGCGTTCTACTTCCCCCACATCGACTGGGCCTCGCGGTTCCTCGGCGACGATCCCCTGAGGTGGGTGCCGTGGGTCGCGCTCGCGGGCGTCGAGACGCTCTTCACGGGCCTCGGGGCGATCCTCATCACCCTGGCGTATCGGTGGGTGCGGAGGGCAGGCGCCGGCGCGCTCGTCCGCCTCGCGGCGGCGCCCCTCGTCGCCGGTCTCTGGACCGCGCGCGAGCTCGTCATGGGCTCGTGGCCCTACACGGGCTTCCCGTGGGGGCGGATCGGCATGGCGTTCGCGAGCAGCCCGCTCGCGCCCGTCGCGTCGTGGACCGGCGTCGCGGGGCTGACGTTCCTCGTGGTGCTCCTGGTCGCTCTCGCGATCGAGGGCGCGCGGCTGCTGCGCGCGCCGAGGGCCCTGGCGAGCCGTCGCGGTCTCGTGCTCGTCGCTCCGGCGCTCCTCCTCGCCGTGCTCGTCGTCGTGCCCGCCTTCCCGACGGCGCCGGCCGGGACGATCCGCGTCGCCGCCGTCCAGGGCGACGGGCCCGCCGCGTATCTGGACCGGCGCGAGGCCTACGACGTGCTCGACGCCCAGATCGCCGCGTCGGAGCCGGCGATCGGCGCGGACGTCGACCTCGTGCTCTGGCCGGAGGGCGGCGTCGACGCCGATCCGCTGGCCGATCGGCGGGCCGCGGCCGCGCTCGACGCGGCGGTCGGCGCCTTCGACGCGCCGCTCCTCATGAACGCCGCCGTGCAGAACGGCGAGCTCGTGTTCAACACGTCGATGCTCTGGACCGAGGAGGGGCCAGCGGGGCGGCATTCCAAGCGCTACCCGGTCCCGTTCGGCGAGTACGTGCCGCAGCGCGACCTGTACGAGCGGATCGTCCCGTCGCTCGTGGGGATGATCCAGCGGGAGTACGAGCCGGGCAGGGACGCGCCGGTCATCGACGTGGACGGCACGGGCGTCGGGCTCGCGATCTGCTTCGACGTGCTCTTCGACGATCTCCTCCAGGAGGGGATCCGCGAGGGCGCTCAGGTGCTCATGTTCCAGACGAACAACGCCGACTTCCGCGGGACAGACGAGAACCTCCAGCAGCTCGCGTTCGCGCGCATGCGCGCCGTGGAGACGGGGCGGAGCGTGGTGAACGTGTCGACCGTCGGCACCAGCCAGGTGATCGGACCCGACGGCGCGACCCTCCAGCAGATCCCCGCGGACGAGCCGGGCGCGCTCATCGCCGACGTCGAGCTGCGCGACGGCGAGACCCCGGCGGTCGCGATCGGCGGCGGCATCCGCGTGCTCCTCCTCCTGGCGCCGATCGCGGGGCTCGTCGCGCTCGGCGCGCGGCACGCGAGACGCCGGGCCCGCTGACCGGGACGGGCGTACGCTGAGGGCATGGCCGAGAAGTACTGGTACAACTCCCGCACCGGCGAGGTCGAGAAGGGCCCGCAGTCGCTCGCGATCGATCGCGTCGGCCCCTTCGACACGGCCGAGGAGGCCGCGCGGGCGCCCGAGGTGCTCCGCGAGCGGGCGAAGTCCTGGGAAGAGGACGAGGAGCGCGAGAGCGAATGGCCGGGCGCCGATGGGCGCTGAGCGCGTGTCGCGCGGGACGCGGACAGTAAGCTGACAGGCATGGACAAGCAGCAGGATTTCGTGCTCCGCACGATCGAGGAGCGCGGCGTGAAGTTCGTGCGCCTGTGGTTCACCGATGTCATCGGATCGCTGAAGTCCGTCGCGATCGCGCCCGCCGAGGTCGAGGGCGCGTTCGCCGAGGGCATCGGCTTCGACGGCTCGGCGATCGAGGGGCTCACGCGCGTCCACGAGAGCGATCTGTTGGCGCATCCCGAGCCCTCCACGTTCCAGCTGCTGCCCTGGCGGGGCGACGTCGAGCCGACGGCGCGCATGTTCTGCGACCTCACGACGCCCGACGGCCAGCCCGCCGTCTCCGACCCGCGCAACGTGCTGAAGCGCACGCTCGCGAAGGCGGCGGACGCCGGGTTCACCTTCTACACCCACCCCGAGATGGAGTTCTACCTCTTCACGGGGGGGGAGAACGGCCAGCCGCCCGTGCCCGTCGACACGGCGGGCTACTTCGACAACGTGCCAGGCGGCACCGCCCACGACTTCCGGCGTCGCGCGGTGCGCATGCTCGAGGAGCTGGGCATCTCCGTCGAGTACAGCCACCACGAGGGCGGACCGGGCCAGAACGAGATCGACCTGCGCTACGCCGACGGCCTGACGATGGCCGACAACATCATGACCTTCCGCACGGTCGTGAAGGAGGTGGCGATCGAGGAGGGCGTGCGCGCGACGTTCATGCCCAAGCCTCTCTCGGGCGAGCCGGGCAGCGGCATGCACACGCACATGTCGCTCTTCGAGGGCGATCAGAACGCCTTCTACGAGGAGGGCGCGCCCCACCAGCTCTCGGACGTCGGGCGGCACTTCATCGCGGGGCTGCTGCGCCACTCCGAGGAGATCTCGCTGGTGCTCAACCAGTTCGTCAACTCGTACAAGCGGGTGTGGGGCGGCGACGAGGCGCCCAGCTACATCGCGTGGGGGCACAACAACCGCTCCGCGCTCGTGCGCGTGCCCATGTACAAGCCGGGCAAGGGCCAGTCGGCGCGCGTCGAGCACCGCGGCGTCGACTCGGCCGCGAACCCGTACCTCGCCTACGCGCTCATGCTCGCGGCCGGCCTGAAGGGCATCGAGGAGGAGTACGAGCTCCCGCCCGAGGCCCAGCACAACATCTGGCTCCTGAGCGACGCGGAGCGCCGCGCCCTCGGCTACCGCCCCCTGCCGTCGAGCCTCGAGCACGCGATCGAGCTCATGGAGCGCAGCGAGCTCGTGGCCGAGACGCTGGGGGAGCAGGCGTTCCGCTACGTCCTCGCGAACAAGCGCCGCGAGTTCGAGCAGTACCGCCAGCAGGTCACCTCGCTGGAGCTGAAGACGACGCTGAACCTCATCTGACCCGCCGTGTCCTCGGAACGCCGCTCTCCCCGCGCCCATCTCGCGCGCGCGGGATTCGTCGACCTCGACGAGGCCTCCGCGGGGCTCGACGAGCTCGCGGAGCTGACCGGATTCGACCGCGAGAGGCTCGTCGCGGGGGCCGCCCTCGCGGCCGACGCCGACGAGAGCGTGCGCTCGCTCGGCGCGATCGCCCGCAGAGACCCGGGCGCGCTGCGCGCGGCGATGGCGGAGCCGCTGTCGGAGAGGCGGGTCTGGCGCCTGCTCGGAGCCTCGCAGGGCTTCGCGACCTTCTTCCTCCGGCACCCCGGCCTCCTCGCCGACGCCGTGGAGGGCGAGCGGATCCTGCCGACGGCCGACGAGATGGAGCGCGCGCTGGCGGAGTCGGTCGGCGCGGCGGACGGCATCGCCGCGGTCACGGGCGAGGATGCCTGGAACGCGCTGCGCGTGGCCTACCGCTGCGTGCTCGCGCGGATCGCGATGGTCGACCTCTCGTCCCCCGAGCCTGTCGAGGCGGTGCGCGGCGTGTCCCGCGCCCTGGCGGATGCCGCCGGCGCCGCGCTCGAGGCGTCGCTCGCCGTCGCGCGGGCCCGCCTCTCCGACGCGCGGGTCCCGGGATCCTTCTCGCCGGAGGAGGTCCGCGACACCCGGATGGCGATCATCGGCATGGGCAAGGCCGGCGCCAGGGAACTGAACTACGTCTCGGACGTCGACGTGATCTTCGTCGGCGAGCCGCGGGAGGGCTCTGACCTCTCCGAGGCGCGCGCCCTCGAGATCGCCACGCGCCTCGCGGTCGAGACGATGCGCGGCATCAGCTCCTTCGAGACCGAGCCGCCCCTGTGGGAGGTCGACCCGAACCTGAGGCCGGAGGGACGGCAGGGGGCGCTCGTGCGCACGCTCGCGTCCCACCTCGCCTACTACGCGCGGTGGGCGCACTCGTGGGAGTTCCAGGCGCTGCTCAAGGCCCGCCCGCTCGCCGGCGACCGCGCGCTCGGCGAGGACTACGTAGCCGGGACCCAGCCGCTCGTGTGGGCGAGCGCGTCGCGCGACGGATTCGTCGACAGCGTGCAGGAGATGCGCGAGCGCGTGAGCGACAACGTTTCCTCCGACGAGGCGGACCGGCAGATCAAGCTCGGGCGGGGAGGGCTGCGCGACATCGAGTTCACGGTGCAGCTCCTGCAGCTCGTGCACGGTCGCGCCGACCCCTCCGTGCGCGCGTCCGGGACGCTCGACGCCCTCGATCAGCTCGTCGAGGGCGGCTACATCGGCCGAGCCGATGCGGCGACCTTCGCGACCGACTATCGGCTCCTGCGCCTCCTCGAGCACCGGCTGCAGCTCATGCCGCTCACGCGCACCCATCTCGTTCCCGACTCCGACGAGGGGCGTCGCGTGCTCGCCCGCTCGACGGGGCTGTTCGATCCCTCGGTCGACGCGGCCGGAGGCGGATCCTCCGACATCACGACGCTCTGGGCGCGGGTGCGCCAGGAGGTGCGCGACGCGCACGTGCGGCTCTTCTACCGGCCGCTGCTGTCGGCGGTCGCGACGATGTCCCCTGGCGACGCCCGCGCTCTGACGGGGGACGAGGCGCACGACCGCCTCGCGGCGATCGGCTTCCGCAACCCGACGGGGGCGCTCCGCCACATCGGTGCCCTGACCCGCGGGGTGAGCCGGAAGTCGACGGTGCAGCGCACCCTCATGCCGGTCATGCTGCACTGGTTCGCCGACGGCGTGGATCCCGATCAGGGCCTCATCTCGTACCGCCGCATCAGCGAGCGCCTGGGCGACAGCCCGTGGTTCCTCCGCGTGCTGCGCGACTCGTCCGGCGCCGCGGAGTCGCTGACGACGCTGCTCAGCGGCTCCCGCTACGTCGGCGAGCTCATGGAGTGGATCCCGGAGTCGGTCGCGTGGCTCGACAGCGAGGAGCAGATGCGGCCCCGATCCCGCGACGTGCTCGAGTTCGAGGCGCGGGCGATCGCGAAGCGCCGGCAGTCGCTCGACAAGGCCGCCCAGGCGATCCGCGGGATGCGGCGTCGGGAGCTGCTGCGCACCGCGATGGGCGCGGTCCTGGGGTCGCTCACGATCAAGGAGGTCACGACCTCCATCTCCGCGATCACCGACGTGACCCTGAGCGCGATGCTCGCGGCTGTGCGGCGCGAGGTCGTGCCGCCCGAGCACGACGGGCTGGAGTTCGCGATCATCGGCATGGGCCGCTACGGCGGCGAGGAGATGGGCTACGGCTCGGATGTGGACGTCATGTACGTCTCCCGGCCGGGGCCGGTCGAGTCATCCGTCGCAGATCGGCTGTCGCGCGCGATCGTCTCGCGTCTCCGAGAGGTCTGCGAGGACGCCAGGGCGCCCTTCGACCTCGACGCCGATCTGCGCCCCGAGGGACGCAAGGGCCCGCTCGTGCGCACGCTCGACGCGTACGCCGCCTACTACGCCCGCTGGTCGGTGTCGTGGGAGGCGCAGGCGCTCCTGCGCGCCCGGGCCGTCGCGGGCAGCCCGGATCTGGGCGCCGACTTCATGCGGATGGCCGACGAGGTCCGGTACCCCTCGCGTGCCGAGGAGACCGACGTGCGCGAGATCAAGCGGATCAAGGCGCGCGTGGAGAACGAGCGCCTGCCGCGCGGCATCGACCGCACGCGGCACCTGAAGCTCGGCCCCGGCGGGCTGAGCGACGTCGAGTGGCTCGTGCAGCTCATCCAGCTGCAGCACGCGCACGAGGTCCCCGAGCTGCGCACGCCGCGCACGCTGAAGGCCCTGCGCGCCGCCTACGATGCGGGCTTCATCGGCCGGGAGGACGCGCAGAGGCTGGGGGCGGCATGGCGCCTCGCGACCCGCCTGCGCTCGGCCAACACGCTCCTCGCCGGGCGCACGAGCGACGTGCTCCCCACGGGGCTCCACGACCTCGACGGCGTCGGACGGATCCTCGGACGGGGGCCGGGAGCGGGGGCGGCGGTCGAGGAGGGCTGGCTGCGCACGGCCAGGCGCGCCCGCTGGTCGTACGAGGAGATCTTCTACGACCTGTGACCCGCACCCGTGACATCTGTCACGGGTGCGACGTGACATCGCCCTCCTGCGCCCCGCCGCGGCCGCGCGAGAGAGTCGTGGCATGGACGACGCACGCAGCACCTCGGCCCGTCTGGCGCCATCGGACCGCGATCAGGCGGTCGAGATCACGGGCCTCACGCGCCGATTCGGCCGAGGCGAACAGAGGGTCACCGCGGTCGACGGCATCGATCTGCGCATCGCGCAGGGCGAGGTCGTCGCGCTGCTCGGCCCCAACGGGGCGGGCAAGACGACCGCGCTCGACATGCTCCTCGGCCTCAGCGAACCCGACTCAGGGACGGCGCGCGTGCGGGGCGAGCGGCCGCGCCGCGCGGTCGAGACCGGACGCCTCGCGGCGGTGCTGCAGACGGGCGGGCTGCTCGCGGACCTCACGGTGCGCGAGACGCTCGACGTCATCGGCAGCCTCCACGGCGCGTCCTCCCGGATCCCGGAGACCATCGAGCGGACCGATCTCGGCGGGATCGCCCGCCGGCGGGTGGGGAAGTGCTCGGGAGGCGAGCAGCAGAGGCTGAAGTTCGCCCTCGCCCTCCTGCCCGACCCTGACGTGCTCGTGCTCGACGAGCCGACCGCCGGAATGGACGTCACCGCGAGGCGCCGCTTCTGGGACGTGATGCGCGAGGACGCCCGCGCCGGGCGCACGATCCTGTTCGCCACCCACTATCTCGAGGAGGCCGAGCAGTTCGCGCCGCGCACCGTCGTCATGAACCGCGGGAGGATCGTCGCGGACGGCGACACGGCGCAGCTGCGCGGATCCCTCGGCGGGCGCACCGTCGCGGCGACGGCGGAGGGCGACGCGGCCCTGCTCCTCGAGGAAGCCCGCGCGTCGGGGCCGCTCGCGGACGATCCGCACGCCGAAGCGACGGCGGAGGGCGCGCGGATCTCGGTCCGCACCGAGCGCTCGGACGACCTCGCGGCGTGGCTGCTCGCTCGTGGAGCCGTCGATCTGGAGATCACCGCTCCGACCCTCGAATCCGCCTTCGCCACCCTCACGGAGGACTGATCATGCTCTTCTCACCCGTCTTCTTCCGCGTCGAGGCGATCCGCCAGCTGCGGAACCCCTACACGCTCGTCTTCACGCTCGCGATGCCCATCGCGATGTACCTGCTGTTCGGCGCGGGGGCCGCTTACGGGGACATGAGCGCCGGGCACGGGAACGTCCGGTTCTACGTGATGTGCTCGATGGCGGCGTTCGGCGCGGCGACGGCCATGAGCTCGCTCTGCTCGCTCGCGGCGTCGGAGGTCGGGCAGGGATGGGGCAGGCAGCTGGCGATGACGCCGATGCGGATGGCCGGATACGCGGCGGTAAAGCTCGCGAGCGCCCTCTGCTTCGCGGCTCTCGCGACCGTCCTGCTGTTCATCGTGGGCGCCGCGACGGGCGCCAGGGCGGAGGACGCCTGGCGATGGGTCGCCGTCGGAACGCTCGTGCTCGCCGGATCCCTCATGTTCGGGCTGTTCGGCCTCGGCGTCGGGCTCGCCTTCAACTCCGACTCGTCGGCCGCGCTCGCGTCGATCGCCATCACCTTCTTCGGATTCTTCGGGAACGTGTTCATGCCGCTGGACGGCGTGATGCTCGACATCGCGCGCTTCACGCCCATGTACGGCTACGCCGCGCTCATGCGCTGGCCGATCACGGAGGGCGCGCTGATGTCGGGCGGTCAGGACCCGCTGTGGCTCGTGCTCGCGAGCGTCGCCGCCTGGACAGCCGTGTTCGCGGCCGTGGCGCGCATCGGCGTCCTCCGCTCGCGGCGGCGTCGATAGGCTCGGGGCATGGGGACGACGGGACGGGCGGGGGAGCGGGATCCCTGGGAGCGCTGGGGATGGCTCATGGCCGTCGTCTGGATGGTCTTCCTCGCCTTCCCGATCATCTCGCTGCTGCGATCGGACGCCTCGCCGTTCGCCGTCGGCATCGGCTGGTTCGGCCTCGTCGCCTTCGGCGCGGCGTACGTCGCGGGCTTCCTGCGCGGGATGCGCGGAGGCTGGCGTCGGCCTGTCCGCTCCGTCCTCCTGCTCTTCCTCGCGGCGGTGCTGTGCGCGGGGCTCACGGTGCCGGCGATCGGCTGGCAGGCGACGAGCTTCCTGCCGTTCCTTATGGCCTACGCCGCATACGGGCTGGCGCGCCCCTGGCACTGGACGGTGCTCTCGGCGAGCGTCGCGCTGGTCGTCGCGCACGCGATCCTCGCCCCGGCGCGCGGCGAGCAGCCGGCCTGGCCGCTGCTCGGCATCGTCCTGATGATGGCTGTCGTGAACACGATCACCACCTGGCTCATCGACCGATCGGTCGCCGCAGAGGAGCTGCGCCTCGACCTCGCGACGAGCCGCGAGCGGGAGTCCGTCGCCCGCGACGTGCACGACCTGGTGGGGCACTCGCTCACCGTCGTGAAGCTCAAGGCGGAGCTCGCCGCGCGACTCGTCGAGAGGGATCCGGCCGCGGCGCGCGCCGAGCTCGAGGAGATCGCGCGCCTCACGGGCGAGGCGATCTCAGGCGTGCGGAGCACCGTGACGGGGCTGCGGGCCGAGGGCCTCGACGCGCAGCTGGCGGCGATCAGGGCGGCGTTCGAGTCCGCCGGGATCGACATCGAGGTGGTCGGGGACGCCTCGGCGCTCTCGACCGCCCAGTCCCTCCCGGCGGGATGGATCCTCCGGGAGGCGACGACGAACATCCTGCGCCACGCGCGGGCGCGGAGCGTGCGCATCGTGCTCGCGCCGGGCACGATGACGGTGGAGGACGACGGCACGGGGCTGCGAGGGGCGCCCGGAAACGGGCTGCGGGGGATGGCGGAGCGGGCGGCGGCCGCGGGCGCGGTGCTCGACGTGGCTCCGCTCGGAGGGGGAGACCGAGGAACGAAGGTGAGCCTGACATGGTGAGCGAGCCGATCCGCCTGCTCGTCGCGGACGACCAGGCGCTCGTGCGCGGGGCGCTCGGCGCGCTGCTCGACCTGGAGCCGGATCTCGAGGTGGTGGGGTTCGCGGGCGACGGCGCCCAGGCCGTCGCCGAGGCCGCGCGGCTCGCACCGGACGTCTGCCTCGTGGACATCCAGATGCCGGGCGTCGACGGGATCGAGGCGACCCGCGCGCTGCGCGCGGCGCACCCCGCGACGCGGGTGCTCATCGTGACGACGTTCGCGCGCCCCGGCTATCTCCGGGCGGCGCTGGACGCCGGGGCGAGCGGGTTCGTCGTGAAGGACGCGCCGCCGGAGGAGCTCGCGGACGCGGTGCGCTCGGTGCACGCCGGGAGGCGCGTCGTGGATCCCTCGCTCGCTGAGGCGACGCTCTTCGACGGCGACAGCCCCCTCACGCCCCGGGAGCAGCAGATCCTGCGTCTCGCGGGCGACGGACGCGCGGCCGCCGACATCGCCCGTGAGGTCTTCCTGTCCGCGGGAACCGTGCGCAACCATCTCTCGTCGGCGATCGGCAAGACCTCCGCGCGCAACCGCGCGGAGGCCGCCCGCATCGCCCGCGAGAAGGGCTGGATCTGAGGATCCGCCCCTCCTCGCGGGCACGCCGGACCCGAGGCCGGCGTCAGCCCTCGGACGCGCGCGTGCCGGGCGACGGGTCGCCGGCCGCGGCGAGCGCTCTCTTCTCGGCGCGCGCGGAGCGATACCGGAAGAAGAGCGTGAGGAGCCCTCCCGAGATGTTGTGCCAGACGCTGAAGACGGCGGCGGGCAGCGCGGCCACGGGGCTGAAGTGGGCGGCCGCGAGGGTCGCCGCGAGGCCGGAGTTCTGCATCCCGACCTCGACCGCCGTCGTGCGGGCGACCCGCTCGGGATAGCGGAAGACGCGGGCGGCGAAGTAGCCGAGGAGGTATCCGAACCCGTTGTGCAGCACGACGACGAGCAGCACGAGGAGCCCGGCTTCGACGATCCGCTCCGCCGACCCCGAGACGACCGCGATGACGACGTACGAGATGCCGAGCACGCTGATCCAGGGGAGGATCGGGAGGATCCGGTCGATGAGGCTGCGCAGCAGCCAGCGGACCAGCAGTCCGGCGACGATCGGGATCAGGACGAGCTGCACGATGGACAGCGCCATGGCGCCGGCGTCGACGGGGAGCAGCGTTCCCGCGAGCCACAGCGTGAGAAGCGGCGTGAAGATCGGAGCGAGCAGCGTCGACACCGAGGTCATGGTCACGGAGAGCGCGACGTCGCCCTTCGCCAGGTAGGTGATGACGTTCGAC
The DNA here is from genome assembly GCF_050958665.1 of Microbacterium sp. gxy059. Lineage (NCBI taxonomy): Bacteria > Bacillati > Actinomycetota > Actinomycetes > Micrococcales > Microbacteriaceae > Microbacterium > Microbacterium sp. gxy059. The sequence goes on from NZ_JAMXWT010000002.1 coordinate 260,554, forward strand.
GAGGTGCCACCGGGGGCGCATCCGACGAGGATGACGCCGATCGCCAGCTCGGCGGGCAGCTGGAAGACGAAGACGAGCACGACCGCGATGCCGGGCATGATCACGTACTGGGCGACGACGCCGAGCAGGATCGGCAGCGGCCTCTTCACGATGAGCGCGAAGTCGGGGATCGTGAGGGTGATGCCCATCGCGAACATGATCAGGCCGAGCGCGACGTTCGTGTACGCGGCGAGCGGCACGGTCTGCTCGGGGAACAGGAACCCGACGAGGAACGCCGCGATGATGATGACGGGGAAGACCGTGACGGCGACGCGGGCCGATCGATCCTCCGCGTTCCTCGTCTGCGGCACGGTGTTGTCTGACTCTGCGGGCGCCATGCGGCTCTCCTCGAGCTTCTGCGTTGCGGTGAAGGAGGCAGGGATCGCCTGACGATCGGGGCGGCGATCGTGGCGCCGACGGGCTCCGGCTCGGGGTGGGAGACGCGCCCGACCCCCCAGCATATCCGCGGGCGCGCGATGCTCCGGAACCCCGGCGCGAGCGCCGTTCCGCTTCGCATGATCGTCGAACTCTGTGACCGGGAGGAGGATCTCGGTGACATGATCTGAGGCGTGAGAGGGGGCGTCGCGATGCTCGGCTCTCCCGGAGAGGCCCCGCCGCGATGACGCGGCGCTCCTCCCGGCCGCAGAGAGGAGGGGTGATGGGCACCCGCACGAGCATCATCCGGCTGACCCTGTTCTCGCCCGATGCGCAGACCGTCGAGGGGATGGCCGCGGCGCGCACCGCGGAGACGCGCGAGCGGATCCGGCGCTGGCCCCGCATCGAGACCGGCGGGATCGCGACCGCCCTGGCGGGCGTCGCTCTGCTCATGCTGGCGCCGCTCGCGTCGGTCGCGGTCGCGATCTGGTCCGGCGTCGCGGACGGCGATCCTGCCGCCCCGATGCGGGGGATCTGGGGCACAGCGGTCGGCGTCGCCGGCATCGGGGTCCTCGCCTGGGGCCTCGGGAGCTCCCGACGGCGGGCCGTGTGCTTCTCCGACGGATACGAGAGCCTGGGCGTCGTGGACCGGGCCATCGAGCACCCCGGCAGCGGCGACGAGATGACCTGGTGGGACCTGCGGATCAGCGCGGTGCTGCCCGACGGCACGACGATGCGCCGACGGCTCCACCTCGAGGGCGAGCATCACGACCGTCGGGTCGGCGGCCCGGTGCGCTTCCGCCACAGCACCCTCGACACCGAGGCGCTCGACGACATCCACGTCGTCGCTCGGCCCGGCCGTCCATCCGGGAGGGGCCATGATGACTGAACGGGCGCTCGTCCGCATCCGGCGTGCGCGGCGCCGCGCCGAACCGACCATCGGAGGAGGGACATCGTGACCGCTCGGAACTGGCCAGCGGATCCCGCATCCGCCTGGGCGGAGGCCGTGCGGTCGCCCGCGTCCTCCGAGCGCCTCGCGGATCCGCCCGATGCCGACGCGGCGGATGCGGCGTCGATCGCGGACTGGATCGAGGATCAGCGGTCGGTGCTGCCGCTGCTCGCGATCGTCAGCGCGGTGGTCGGGGTGCTCCTCATCGGCGGCCTGCTGATCGGCAGCCTTCCCCGCCCCGAGGAGCGCGCAGGGGGAGCCGCGGCGCTGTGGGCGGCCGGGACCGGACTGCTCGTCGCGAGCGTCGTGCTCGGGCTATGGGAGGCGATCAGGCGGCGGAGGCGGAGGACGCGCCCGGCGCGCCTGATCCCGGAGGCGCGCCTCGTGGTCTGCGAGCTGCACCCGACGCGCTTCGCGGTTCGTGAGGGCGACGGCTACCGGGAGACGTGCGTGGCGATCGCCGCGGACACCCCGGATGCGCAGGCCGCCCGGCTCGCCGACGACGACGGTCTCGCCCGCCGCGCCCGCGACGAGGCGTGGAACCCGCGCGACGCGACCGTGTTCGCCTCGGAGGAGATCTTCGGCCCCGACGCGTCGGGCGGCTATCTCGTGCGCCGCCCCAACCCTCCGGCCGACGGCTGGGGCGTGCTGATCACCCCGCGCCGGCCCGCGCGGATCGTGGGGCAGCTGCGGTTCGCCGAGGTCCGTCGGTGGACAGGGACGGGATGGAGCCGGTGAGATGAGTGCGATCGACCCACGCAGCCGTCTGCGACGCAGGCGCTGGTTCCTCCCCGCTCTGCGCGCCGTGCTCTGGACCCTGTCCGGCGCCGTCGCCTTCGCGATCGCGCTTCTCCTCGTCGCGGTCCCGTTCGATGAGGGCGGCTGGCTGCTCGGATGCGCGCCCGTCGCCCTCCTGCTCGTCATCGCGGTCGGGCTCACCGACGCGAACACCGACGACCTCGCGCGGAGGGCTCGCTATCCTTGGCCGTATCTGCTGTGGATCATCGGCATCCTGGCGAGCTGCGCCGGGGAAGGGCTGCTCCTCGGGTGCGCGTGGCTCGCCGTCCGCGGCTCCGTTCAGGGCGTCGACCAGAGGCCCGCGGCGTCACTCGCCTGGCTCGGCGCCCTGCTCCTGCTCGTCGGAATCGGTCTGCTGGTCGGCTCCGCGCTCCTGCGCGTCCGCAGCGGGAAGAGCGCCGAGCGCGCCCGCAGCGTTCGGCTGACCGGACCGCGCGTGCCGGCGGTCGTGACCGAGGTCACCCAGAACCGCAGCGACAACGTGCAGATGCTCTGGAACGTGACCCTGCGGTTCGAGGACTCCCAGGGCCGGCCGCGCTGGCACACGCTCGTGCATCACGACCGGGTGCGGGTCGGCAGCAGGCGCGGTATACGATTCGATCCCCGGAAGCCCCAGCGCCGGTCGACGATCTTCGTGGAGTGGGACCGCCGATGAGCGCGCGTCGCGCCGCGGCCGTCCTGCCTGCGGCGGCGCTCGCTCCAGGCTCTCCGACGGGATGCGCGCTGTTTCCCGATCCGGTCGCCGTCAGGCACGTCGAGGACACCCGGGAGGCGCGATGAGCTCGACCCTCCCGCGGCCGGACGACGGCTGGGCGCACGTCCTGCGGCAGGCCATCGCCGTCGCGGCGCTCTGGGCGGTCGCGACGTTCGGCATCGCGGCGGCGGGCCTGCCGCAGATCGACCCGCAGTGCTACACGGACTCGGACGGCGGGGCGCAGATCTGCCCGCTTCACCCCGATCCCGCGCTCACCCACCTCTTCGACGCCCGCTGGCCCGCCGTGCCCGAACCCGTGACCGTGTCGGCGACCCTCGCGGCGCTGTTCCTGGGCGTCGGGCTCGTCCTCTTCCTCGACACCTCGGAGCCCTGGTCGGAGCGCGGCGGGGCCCCGACGGCAGCCGGGCACATCGCGGGTCTGCTCGGCGCGGGCCTCGGCCTGTTCGTCGCCGGGCCCGGCTTCCTGGATCCGCTCGTCGCGATCGGGATCACCGCGCTCGGCGCCCTGCTGCTCCTGCTGGGGCTGCTGGACCTGCGCGCCTTCGTCCGGGCGCTGCGCCGGCGGTATGCGCGTCACCTGCGCCGCGAGCACCTGCTCGCGTACGGCACCCGCACCCTCGCCGCGATCACCGAGCTCGTCTGGACCGAGCGGTACGGCGGTGCGGACGGCGACGAGCCGGTGTTCGTCGTGACGGCCCGGTTCGGGAAGCGATCCCGTGCGCGCACGGTGACCGACGAGCTGTCGGTGCCGCGCGCGGACGCTCCCGTCGTCGGCGGCACCGTGATCGTCATCCACGACGGGCGGGAATCGCACGCGACCGGCATCGACGTGATCCTCGAGCGCGACCCCGAGGGCCTCCGCGACCCCGATGCGCTCGAGAGGTATCCGGAGCCGCCCGAGAGCTCGCCGAGCTGAACCGTCGGATCGAGGCCGAGCCATGGCCGGGTTCGACGCGGCCATCGATGAGCCCCGCAGATCTCTCGGTTCCCCGGGCACGGACGTCGCGGTTCTGAAGCCCGCCGGCATGGCGGATCTGTTCGCGCTGACGGCGGCGCTGCGCGTCTAGCGGTTCGGAGCGACGATGATCGCGACGACGGCGACCGTGACGACCAGCACGATCGCGGCGGTCAGCAGGAGCGCGAACGCGAGGGGGTGCGCGTACCGCCACGGCATGAACCGGTGGTCGACGGCACGGACGTGTGCCGCCGTCGTCGGTTCGACGAAGTGGGTGACGGGGATGCCTCGCCGGGTCAGGTCGGTCGCCAGCGCGGACATCTGCTCGTACGTCCACATCTGCCCGACGAGCGAGAGCAGCCGTCGGCGGTTCCCGGCGAGCACGAGGTGGTGGGCAGATGCTCCGACCCCGAGCGCCAGGCGATCGATCATCGCCGCCCGCGTGACGTCGGAGGCGACCAGTCTCCGCGTGGCGAACCAGCCGGTCACCGTGTAGCCGCCCTCGCCGAAGACGATCCGCTGCCGCGCGACCAGCCTCGGGACGGCCAGGAGGATGGAGAGCAGGAGCAGCAGCGCGAGTGCGACGCAGCAGGCGAACACGATGGGCCATGCGCGGGGGTAGCCGGCAAGCGCCAGGAGCGGGCCGGGGATGGCGAGCAGGGGCAGGGCGGCCCACGAGAGCTGCCGGTTCATCCGGATGATGTGCCGACGATTCTCCTCGGTGATCCGCATCTCGACCATGGCGCAGATCCTATTCGTCGCGCGCATTCCGCGTCACCGGCGACCAGCGGCGCCCGCTTGTACAGTGGGAGCAGGGGGCGCGGATGCGTCCGAGGGACGCCTCCGCGATGATGCGGTCGATGCCCTGCGTGGAGCGAGAGGGGAAGGTGATGTCTTCGGATCCGAGCGACGTGCGTGCGGCTCTGGAGCGGGGGACCGTCGATGAGGTCGTCCAGATGCTCGATCCGGGCGAAGCGGCCTCGTGGACGGACGGCCACCGACCGGCGCTCGCCCTCGCACTCCAGAACCGGTCTCCCGCAGACCGGCTGGCGATCGCTCACCTGCTGCTCGACCGGGGCGCTGACGCGGGATTCGTGCTGGGACGCGACCGAGTCGGCGCGCTGCACATCCTGTTCAGCCACGAGCCGCACGATTTCGCGGCCGAGGGCGTGCTGGCGACGAGGCTGATGGACTGCGGAGCCGACCCGAACCTCGTCTCCGCCAGGTTCGGATCGCCGCTGGCCACCCTGGCCGCCGCCTTCAAGTACACCGACCAGACCCTGCAGCCCTTCTACACGGCGCTGATCGACTCGGGACGCCTGGATCTCGACACGGTCGACAAGGGAGGCCGGACGATGCTCGAGAACATCGCCGTCAAGGTCACGCGTCGCCAGTCGCTCTACGACCAGCTGCGGGCGCTCCCGCCGAACACGAGCCGCGGTCCGAGATAGGTCTCCCGCGCAGACCCCGTCGGCGGACGGCTCGCGCGCACCGGATGCCGCGTCGCCAGGTGGCGGCCGGCTGCGCCCGTCCCTCCGCCTCTGTGCCGGGGGTCTCGCCTGAGCGCAGCGCCTCCGGCGCCGGATCAGTCGGCGGCATACGGGCGGAGGCGGATGGTGTCGTCGGAGATGGTGACGACGATGCCTTCGGCCAGGGCGAGCAGCCTTCCGGCCAGGGGCTCGGAGCGGACGGCGCCGGTGCGGTCGACCGCGACGCTCGTCTTCCGGTCGTCGGAGGCGACCCAGATGTAACCGTCATCGCCTGCGGCCTGCACGATCCCGTTCTCGAGCGCGGTCCCGCCCCGGATCACCTCGCCCCCGTCGTCGACCGAGTAGAGGACCGTGGCGTCGTCTTCAGCGGCCCAGGCGGCGAATGCACCGCCCTCGGCCCGGCCGAACTGCGGGAGCATCGGCTTCGGAGCGTTCGGCGCCGTGATGATCTCCCCCGTATGCAGGTCGATCAGCTCGCCTGCCGGGAGGAAGGCCGCGGCGAGCCGATCCCGGGGGTGCCCGTCGACCGCCCACATGCCCGTCTCCCCGTCGCCGACCGTCCACAGGCGCTCCCCGCTGCCGGCATCGAGCCCGCCCAGCACCGCGTCCTCCGGCGAGGAGGGCGAACCGGACGAGACCCCGACGACGTCGCCTTCCACGAAGGCCGCCACGAGATCCTGCTGCGCCCACAGCACATGCCCGGTGCGGGAATCGAGGCCGACGGCGACATCGACGCGCTCGCCGTCCTCGCTTCCCTCCCCGCGCACGTTCGCGAGCACCACCTCCGCCGAGGCGTCGACCACGTCGATCGACGCGGTGCGATCGATGATGCCGTCCACGTGATCCGGAACCACCGGCGCACCCCAGAGCGGAGTGCCGTCCGCGGGATCGAGCGCGACGACACCCGACTGGCGGGCGCCCTCGTCCTCCCCGTCCGCGCACTCGTCCCCCGCGGCATCGCCGCAGCGGGTCGCGTCGTATCCGACGAAGACGCTTTCCGGTCCGACGACCACCGAGGAGAAGTCCAGGCGTCCTTCGCCGAGACCGGCGCTGGACACGAGATGTTCGGTCTCGGACGCCGTGAGCTGCCACGACAGCTCGCCGGTGGCGCTGTCGTACGCGTCCAGCTCCTCGCCGTCGTCGGTCGAGAACGACGACACGACGAGGCGCCCGTCCTCGAGCCCCACCGCGCCCAGCAGCGACTCGCGATACTCGCCTTCGTCGCCGATCTGCGTCTCGCCGACGGCGAGGCCAGGCAGTTCCCGCCCCTCGTCGGGCGCGGGTGCGTCATCGGTGCGCACGGGCTCGGGTTCCGACGGGGCTCCGCACCCTGCCAGCATCAGGCCGACCGTCAGCAGGCCGACCGCCGCGAATCGACGCACGCGCATCCCCTCTCCGCCTCCGCCGCCAGCTTAATCGTCCTCTGCGCCCGCGCAGGAGGCGTTCGTCCGAAGCCGCGGAATGACGTCGGAGGCGAACGGCGGGCAGAGCTCCGACGAGGACGACGTCGTCGTGCCGGGGACCGGTCGCGTTCGCCGGAACAGCGCCGGCGTCTCCGGCTCCGCGGGCTGCGTCGGCTGCGGCTCGATCACGCGGACGGCGTGCGCGAGCTCCTCGGACGCGCCGCCGCGTCTCGGCGGAGAGCACCGGAGCGAGGCTCCGGAGACGGCGACCAGAAGAGCCCCCGTGGCCCGCTTCGGCCCGCGAAGCGGACGGAAGCGGGCACCCGAGGGCTCTCGAGTGAGAACGCCGCATGCGTTCGTGCCTCCGGAAAGCCCGGAGATCCGGGCCGAATCAGGTGGTGGAGGCCACGCTGGGGCGGTTACACCCCGTAGTAGAGCTCGAACTCGTACGGGTGGGGGCGCTGCGCCATCGGGAGGATCTCGTTGTCGTACTTGTAGTCGATCCAGGTGTCGATGAGGTCCTGCGTGAACACGCCGCCCTCGAGGAGGAACGCGTGGTCGTCGCGGAGCGCCTCCAGCGCCGCCGACAGGCTCGTCGGGAGCTGCGGGATGCCCTTCGCCTCCTCCGGCGGGAGCTCGTAGAGGTCCTTGTCGATCGGCTCGAGCGGCTCGATGCGGTTGCGGATGCCGTCGAGGCCCGCCATCAGCTGCGCGGCGAAGGCCAGATACGGGTTGCCCGAGGCGTCGGGGGCGCGGAACTCGATGCGCTTCGCCTTCGGGTTCGAGCCCGTGATCGGGATGCGGATCGCCGCCGAGCGGTTGCCCGCCGAGTAGACGAGGTTGATCGGCGCCTCGAAGCCCTTCACCAGGCGGTGATAGCTGTTGAGCGTGGGGTTCGTGAACGCGAGCAGCGCTGGGGCGTGCTCGAGGATCCCGCCGATGTACCAGCGCGCGACGTCGCTGAGCTGGCCGTAGCCCTGCTCGTCGTAGAACAGCGGCTCGCCGTCGAGCCAGAGCGACTGGTGCGTGTGCATGCCCGAGCCGTTGTCGCCGAAGACGGGCTTCGGCATGAACGTCGCCGTCTTGCCCCACTCCTCGGCCGTGTTCTTGACGATGTACTTGAACTTCAGGATGTCGTCGGCCGCGTGCACCATCGTGTCGAAGCGGTAGTTGATCTCCGCCTGGCCGGCCGTGCCGACCTCGTGGTGCGAGCGCTCGAGCTCGAGGCCCGCGTCGGCGAGACGGAGGCAGATGTCGTCGCGCAGGTCCGCCTGCTTGTCGACGGGGGAGACGGGGAAGTAGCCGCCCTTGTGCGGGGTCTTGTTCGCGAGGTTGCCGCCCTCCTCCTCGCGCCCGGAGTTCCAGACGGCCTCCTCCGAGTCCACGGAGTAGAAGCTCTTTCCGGCCGAGACCTCGTAGCGCACGTCGTCGAAGACGAAGAACTCGGCCTCGGGGGCGAAGAAGGCGGTGTCGGCGATGCCCGTCGACGCGAGGTACTTCTCGGCCTTCTTGGCCACCTGGCGCGGATCGCGGTCGTAGATCTCGCCGTTGCGCGGGTTGTAGATGTCGAAGACCATCACGAGGGTCTTGTGCTGGCGGAACGGGTCGACGTACGCGGTCGTCACGTCCGGGATGAGCTGCATGTCCGACTCGTTGATGCTCGCGAAGCCGCGGATCGAGGATCCGTCGAAGAGCTGGCCGTTGACGAAGAAGTCCTCATCGACCGTCGACGCCGGGACGTTGAAGTGCTGCTGCACACCGGGGAGGTCGGTGAACCGGATGTCGACGAACTTGACATCCTCGTCCTGAATGAACTTCAGCACGTCGGACGGATCTTTGAACATGGAGGCTCCAGACGTATGGGACTTCGGGCGCTGTCCCGCGAGCGGTCAGCTGCTCACAGGGTAGGCAGGGGCGATTGCCCTGTCGTGTCTCGTGTGTTTCCTGAATGTTACATGCGAGCCCGCCGCGGGCCCCGGCGGCGCGCGCCCATAGGCTGGACGCGTGACATCGGACGAGCGCGATTACGACTACCCCGGGAAGTCCCTCGGACGGCCCCGTTCGGGGCCGGGGAGCGTCGCCTCCGTCTCGCGGCGCGTCGGAGCGATCGCGACCGACTGGGCGGCGATCGTGCTGCTGTCGGTGACGTTCTTCGACTACGCGTGGTGGTCGATGCCGCTGCTCCTCGTCGTCATCCACACGGTGTTCATCGCGACGGCCGCCGGCAGCCCGGGACACCGGATCTGGGGGCTGCGCGTCGTGCGCCGCACCGGCGAGCGCAACGGGCTGTGGCGGCCGCTCGTCCGCTCCGCGCTGCTCGCCCTCGTGATCCCGGCCGCGATCTGGGACGAGAACCAGCGAGGCCTCCACGACCTCCTCGCCGACACCGTGGTGGTGCGGGGCTGAGGATCGGTCGCGGAGGCCTGCGGACGACGCGGGTCAGCGGGGCTTGGGAGCCCGGACGCGCGTGGGGTCGATGCCCTTCGGGATCGGCAGCGAGGCGACGCCGTGCTGGAGCGACTCGGTGCGCGCGACCAGCTGCGTCATCCCGGCGCGGTCGACGACCTTGGGCAGCTTCTTGATCGTGCGCGCCAGCTGAGAGATCCGCACGTCGTCCTCGCCGTGTCCGACGTGCAGCACCGTGACGGGCACGGCGCCGTGGGTGATGCGGAGGACGGTGGTCTTCTCCTTCTTGACGAGCTTCTCGATCTGCTTACGCGATCCCTCGCCGACGAGGACGACCCCGCCGCGGCCGACCGCGCGGTAGACGGCGTCCTGCGTCTTCGGGTTGACCGCGACCGGCATCTCCTCGCCGCGCCAGCGACGGCCGAGCATGTTGCCGACGACGTGCCCCGCGCCGCCCGGCATGCCGTCGATCCGGCGGTACATCGCCTTCGTCGCGAGGCGGTTCATGAGCAGCATCGAGGCGATGAAGCCCAGCATGATGCCGAAGATGCCCCAGATGATGTAGCCCCACCAGGGCTGGCCCGTGAGCAGGGCGATGCCGATGCCGACGCCGATGCCCGCGACGACGATGAGCGGCAGCACCCAGGCGAGCCAGGGGTAGGCCTCGCGCGTGAACGTGAAGAGGCTCTTGATGGTGCGGAAGAATCCGGGGCGCTTCTCGGGCTCGGACGTGCGTGGTGCCATGTCACCAGCTTACCGGCCGCGCCGCGCCTCCTCCTGCGCGCCGACCTCGCATCCACAGGCGAGGATCCTCCGGATCCGTCCCGAAACCGAGAGGCGGTCGCCGCGCGAGCTCTCCGGAGTCGGGATGCTGTCGTCATGACCGCGACGATCGCCCAGCCGAAGGACATCCGCCTCGACGAGCCGGTGCGGGCGATCCGCCGCTTCTCGGAGCACGCGGCGGATGGCCTCCTCGTGCGCGCGACGCTCGCGGACGAGCCGGTGCTCCTCGCCGATGCGGAGGCTCTCGTCGACTGGGCGGGGTGGCGCTGCCCCGACGCGCAGCACGTCCTCGCCCCGCGCGACATCGTGCGTCGGGCGGAGGGGCACGACGTCGTGCTCGACGATCTCGCGGAGCGCCTCGACGCGGTCTGCGGGCGCCGTGCGGCCGCAGGCGAGGCGTGGGCGCGCGGAGAGGCGGTGACCCTCGCCGTCGCTGCGCTGCGCGGCGTGGAGGAAGCGTCGGATGTCGGAGACGAGCCAGGGGAGTGGTGGCTGACGTGCGACGGGCGCCCGATCTTCGTCCATCGGCTCCCCGGGTCGTCCGAGGGGAAGCCGGTCGTCGAGGCGACGAGGCTGCTGCTGGAGGCGGTCGCGCAGGGGTGCGGCGATCGGCACGTCGTGCGGGTGCTCTCCGAGGTGCGCGAGGCGCTCGCCCGTCCCCGGAGCATCCCCCGCCGCGCCGCCGAGCTCGAGAGCCTCCTGTTCGACGCGGCCGCGCCGCAGCCGATCGCCGTCGGGGGAGAGCGCCCGACGGTCGTGCGGGAGGGGGTGGAGCGGACCGAGGCCGACGAGGGCGACGGCGCCGGCTGGCGGGCGCTCCTCGTCCGTCACGTCGACGGCCGGATCGCGGACCTCGTCGTCGATGCGGCGGGGCCCCTCCTCGCCCGGTGGCGTGCGCGGCGAGACCGGAGGGAGGCCAGGCGCGCGAATGGCCCGGCGGATGCTCCCACGCCGGAGCGGCCGCCCCGCCGAGGCCGCCGGGCCGCGGTCGGCCTGGTCGCCGGGCTCGCGGTGCTCGCGGGTGGGCTGCTGTGGCCGGGAGGCGAGAGCCCGCCCCGCGCCGCGGGCGAGGGAGCGTCCGTGACGCGCGGGGTCGGGGACGAGGGGACGAGCGCGGAGCCGCCGCCTCCTTCCGAGGAGGCGGCGGGTGATGCGGCCGAGCGTGCGCCGGCCGACGGCGGGGCTCCCGTCAGCGAGGAGGCGGATCCGATCGCGGAGGCGGAGCGTCTGCTCGCCGCCGCCGACGACTGCGCCGAGGAGTGCCCGACGCGGGAGGTGGCGTTCGTCGAAGACCTCGGAGACATCGTGGTCATCCGCATCGAGGAGGAGGGCGTCGAACCCCGGTTCGCCGCCGTCGAGAGGACGGACGACGGCTGGGCGCTCCGCGCCGCGGACGCCGAAGGGGCCGGGCGACGCGTCGCGTCTCCCGGCCCCTTCGCGCCGATCGGAGGGATCAGATGCCGAGGTTCCCGGCGAACTCCGCCTCCTCCAGGCGCGCCTTGACCGCCGACAGGTAGCGGGCCGCGTCGGCGCCGTCGATCGTCCGGTGGTCGTACGAGAGCGCGAGGTACACGTACGAGCGGATGCCGATGGCCTCCACGCCGTCGACCTTCACGACACCGGGGCGCTTGAACACGATGCCCGTGCCGAGGATCGCCGACTGGGGGAGGAACACGAGCGGGGTGTCGAACAGCGCACCGCGCGATCCCGTGTTCGTGATCGTGAAGGTGCCGCCGGCGAGGTCGTCGGGCTTCAGCTTGCTGTCCCGCGTGCGGGAGGCGAGGTCGGCGATGCCGGCCGCGATCTCCGAGAGGTTCTTCGACGACGCGTCGCGGAGGACCGGCGTGAACAGGCCCTTCTCGGTGTCGACCGCGATCGAGAGGTTCTCGGTCTCGGGGTAGACGATGCTGTCGCCGTCGAGGGTCGAATTGATCACCGGGTAGGCCTTGAGGGCCTCGACCGCGGCGAGCGAGAAGAAGGGCAGGAACGAGAGCTTGTTGCCCGTCTTCTCCAGGAACTCGGCCTTCTTCGCATCGCGGAACGCCGCGAGCTTCGTGACGTCGACCTCGACGATGGTCGTGAGCTGCGCCGTCGTGTTGAGCGACTCGACCGCACGCGACGAGACGACCTTGCGCAGGCGGCTCATCGGCTGCGTCGTGCCGCGCAGCGACGAGGTCTCGAGGATCGTCTGCGGGCCCGACGCGGCGGGGGCCGGTGCGGACGCGGCCACGGACGAGGCCGCCGGGGCGCCGCTCTTCGCGGCGTTCAGGACGTCCTCCTTGCGGATGCGTCCGCCGACGCCCGTCCCCGTGACGGAGGCGAGGTCGACGCCGTGCTGAGTCGCGAGCTTGCGCACGAGCGGCGTCACGTACTGCTTCTGCCCCTCTGCGGGAGCCGCGGCCTGCGGGGCCGCCTGCGCGGGCGCGGCGGGCGCTGCCGCGGGAGCGGCGGGCTTCTCGGGGGCGGGTGCCGGTGCGGCGGGCTTCTCCGCGGCGGGTTCCGCGGGCTTCTCGGCGGGTGCCTCGGGTGCGGCGGCGGGGGATCCGCTGCCGACGCGGGCGAGGACGCCGCCGACCTCGACGGTGTCGTCCTCTGCGGCGAGGAGCTCGAGCACGGTTCCGGCGACGGGCGACGGGACCTCGGTGTCGACCTTGTCGGTGGAGATCTCGAGGAGGGGCTCGTCGACGTCGACGGTGTCGCCGACCTGCTTGAGCCAGCGGGTCACGGTGCCCTCGGTGACGGACTCGCCGAGCTCGGGGAGCACGACGTCGGTCGCGTCGCCCGACGACGCAGGCGCCTCAGCGGCGGGTGCCGGCGCGGCCTCGGGGGCGGCGGGCTCTGCGGGCTTCTCGGCCGCGGGTGCGGGGGTCTCGGCGGGTGCCTCGGGTGCGGCGGCGGGGGATCCGCTGCCGACGCGGGCGAGGACGCCGCCGACCTCGACGGTGTCGTCCTCTGCGGCGAGGAGCTCGAGCACGGTTCCGGCGACGGGCGACGGGACCTCGGTGTCGACCTTGTCGGTGGAGATCTCGAGGAGGGGCTCGTCGACGTCGACGGTGTCGCCGACCTGCTTGAGCCAGCGGGTCACGGTGCCCTCGGTGACGGACTCGCCGAGCTCGGGGAGCACGACGTCGGTCGCGTCGCCCGACGACGCAGGCGCCTCAGCGGCGGGCGTCTCAGCCGCGGGAGCCTCGGCGGCAGGAGCCGCGGACTCCTCCGCGGCGGGAGCGGTCTGCGCCGGGGCGGCGGGAGCCTCCGAAGAGCCCGAGCCGTCGCCGACCTTCGCCAGCTCGGCCCCGACCTCGGCGGTCTCGTCCTCCTGCACGAGGATGGCCTCGAGCACACCGGCGACGGGCGAGGGGATCTCGGTGTCGACCTTGTCGGTCGAGACCTCGAGCAGAGGCTCATCGACCTCGATGGTGTCGCCCACCTGCTTGAGCCAGCGGGTGACCGTTCCCTCGGTGACGCTCTCGCCGAGAGCGGGGAGGACAACGGAAGTGCTCATAATCGAGTCTCCTTAAAAAAGGTGTGAATGCGTGAATCAGCTTAGGGGATGGGCGCGCGTTCGCGCCCGGGCGACGCTCAGAGCGTGTGGAGGGGGGAGCCGGCGAGCGCGAGGAACGCCTCGCCCAGCACCTCGCTCTGCGAGGGGTGCGCGTGGACGAGCGGCGTGAGATCGTCGGGCGTGGCCTCCCACGCGACCGCGAGCTGCCCCTCCGTCACGAGCTCGCCGACCCGGGGGCCGACGAGGTGCACGCCGAGCACGGGGCCGTCGACGCGCCGGACGACCTTCGCGAATCCGCCGCGGACATCGGAGCCCGCGGAGACGATCTCGGACTTGGCGTTGCTCGCGAGCGGCACCTCGACGGTCCGGACGGCGTCGGCGCCGAAGCGCTCCGCCGCCTGCGGCTCCGTGAGGCCGACCGATGCGATCTCCGGCGTCGCGTAGGTCACGCGCGGGACGAGAGCGTCGTCGAGCGGCGAGACGGGCAGATCGTGGATGCGCTCCGCGATGAACAGGCCGTGGCGGAACCCCCGATGCGCGAGCTGGGGGCCCGACACGAGATCGCCGGCCGCCCAGACATGCGCGGCCGGCGTGCGGAGCTCCGCGTCGACGGAGACGAAGGGGCCCTCGAGGGCGATGCCCGCCTCGTCGAGCCCGATGCCGGCCGTCGCGGGAACGCGGCCGATCGCCACGAGCACGGTGTCGGCGTCGAGCACCTCGCTCGCGTCGTCGCGTCCGATCGTCACCGACGCGCCGTCGGCCGTCTCGGAGACGCCGGAGACCGGCGCGGACAGCTCGACGCGGATCCCCCGTCGGCGCAGCGCCTTCAGCAGGGCGTCGCGCACGGCGGGATCCTCGTTCGGGACGAGGGTCTCCGCCGCCTCGACGATGACGACCTCGGCCCCGAGGGAGCGCCAGGCGCTCGCGAACTCGACGCCGATGACGCCCCCGCCGATCACGACCGCCCGGTCGGGGACGCGCTCGAGGGCGAGGGCGCCCTCCGAGTCCATGACGCGCGGACCGAAGGCGACGCCGGGGAGAGCGCGGCTGGCGGCCCCCGTCGCGAGGACGACGTCGCGCCCGACGAGCAGGTCGTCTCCCACGGCGATCGCCGGGGAGCCGTCACCCGTCAAGAGGCGTCCTTCGCCCGAAACCACCTCGACGCCGCGGGCCGACAGGAGGGAGCGCAGCCCGCGATGCTTGCCCTCGACGAGCTTCCGCCGCCAGGCGAGCGCCGATGCGGGGTCCACGCCGTCGAGCGTCGCGTGCACCCCGACCGCCGCGGCGTGGCGGACGGCGTCCGCCACCTCCGCGGTGTGCAGGAGCGCCTTCGTCGGAACGCATCCGCGGTGCAGGCAGGTGCCTCCGACCGCGTCGCGCTCGACGACGGCGACGGAGTCGCCCAGCTCCGCGGCGCGGAGCGCGGCCGCATAGCCGGCGCTGCCGCCGCCGAGGACGACGAGATCGAATTCGCGTGTGGCCACGGCTCTGTCCTCCCCGGTCGCGCTCAGGCGACCTGTCCGCCCGCGGCGACGAAGTCGATGAGCGCGCGCGTCGACGCGCCCGTGGGGCCCTTGTCCGTGAAGCCCCAGGCGGAGGAGGTGCTCATCGACGAGCCCGCGATGTCGAGGTGGGCCCACGGGATGCGCTCGCCCTCGGGATCCCCGTCGACCCGGCCGACGAACCGGCGCAGGAACAGGCCGGCGTACAGCGAGCCCGCCGCGCGGTTGCCCACGTTCGCGTTCTGCATGTCGGCGACGCGGGAGCGCAGCTCCTCCTCGATGTACTCGGGGAGGGGGAGGGCCCAGGCCGGCTCGCCGGTGCGGTCGGCCGAGCGCAGGAAGGCGTCGACGGCCTCGTCGGATCCCATGACGCCCGTGTACCGCGTGCCGAGCGCGACCACCATCGCGCCGGTCAGCGTCGCGACGTCGACGATCACGTCCGGGGTCTCGCGGCTCGCGGCCACGAGCCCGTCGGCGAGGACGAGGCGCCCCTCCGCGTCGGTGTTGGTGACCTCGACGGTCGTGCCGTCGGCCATCGTGAGCACGTCGCCGGGGCGCGTGGCGCGACCGGACGGCATGTTGTCGGCGATGCACATCCACGCGGTGACGCGCGTCGGCAGGCCGAGCTGCGCGGCCGCGCGGACGACGGCGAGCACCTCGGCCGCGCCCGTCATGTCCTCCTGCATGCCCACCATCGACGCCGCCGGCTTGAGCGACAGGCCGCCGGTGTCGAACGTGATGCCCTTGCCGACGAGGGCGACGTGGCGCTCGGCGCCCGCCGGGGCGTAGTCCAGGCGCACGAGGCGCGGCGGGCGGTCGGAGCCCTGGCCCACGCCGAGGATGCCGCCGAAGCCGCCGTCGGCGAGGTCCTTCTCGTCCCAGACGGTCACCTGGATCGGAAGGCCCTTGGCGGCCGACTCGGCCGTCGCCGCGAGCTGAGCGGGGCTCTGCCTGTCGGCGGGCGTCGAGACGAGATCCTTCACGAGCGCGACGGCCTCGGCGTGCACCCGAGCCGTCTCGAGGTCGGCATCGGACACGTGGGCCGGCGCCCCGACGAGCACGCGGGACGCGCGGCGGCGCTTGGCCTTCGCGTCGGCGTCGTCGCTCCGGAAGTCGTCGAACGCGTATCCGCCGAGCGCCGCGCCCTCGGCGGCGGGACGCCACGCGTCGTCCACGGCGTCCGCGACGTGCACGGCGACCGAGTCGAACCCGGTCAGCTGCCGCACGCCGGCGCCGATCGCCTCGCGGACCGCGTCGGCGTCGGCGGACGATCCGAGCCCCGCGACCGCGATGGGCAGGGAGGAGACCTCCGGGGCGTGGACCCGGGCGAAGGAGCCCTTCGCGCCGGTGAAGCCGATGGCGTCGAGCGCGGGGCGGAGACCGAGCATGTCGTCCGCGGATCCCTCGAGGGAAGGAACGGCGACGACGAGGGCATCGGCCTCCTCGTGCGGGAACGTGGCGTGCGTGATCGCGAGTTCGGGAAGAGGCATGCCCCCATCCTAGGTTCGCGCCGTCGACCGCGGCGCGAGCCGCGCGGAGCGGCCCCTCGCGCGCCGGACCCTCGTAGCATGGAAGGATGCCCCGGTTCACCGACATCGTCGAGCGCGTCGCGAACGCGCCCGTCGTGCCGTCGCGCCTGCCCCTCGTCGCCCTCCTGACGGGCTTCACCGACGCCGGCGGCGCGGTCGCATCGACCGTCGAGTACATGCGCGAGGAGCTGGATCCCCAGCCCGTCGCGGTGTTCCGCAACGACGCCCTGCTCGACTACCGCGCGCGGCGTCCGATCCTCACCTTCGACCGCGACCACATCTCGGAGATCCGCGCGCCGAGGCTCGAGCTGTCGCTGGTGCGCGACGCCCTCGGGCAGCCCTTCCTCCTTCTGTCGGGGTACGAGCCCGACTACGCGTGGGAGGCGTTCGCGGACGCCGTGCGCGACCTCGCCGACGCGTTCGACGTCGCGTCGTTCACCTGGGCGCACGCGATCGCGATGCCCGTGCCGCACACCCGCCCCCTCACGACGACCGTCAGCGGATCCCGCGAGGAGCTCATCCGCGCCCACTCGGCGTGGAAGCCCACGACTCAGGCCCCCGCGACGATCGGCCACCTCCTCGAGCTCCGCCTGTCCGAGGACGGCTACCCCGTCACCGGCTTCGTCGCGCTGGTGCCGCACTACCTCGCGGAGACGGAGTACCCCGCGACGGCGCAGCTCGTCCTCGATCGGTTCATGGCGACGACCGGCCGGGTGTTCGACCTCGACCGGGTTCGCGAGAGCAACGGCGAGTTCGTGGCGCGCATCGACGAACAGATCGCCCAGAACGAGGAGCTCGCCCGCATGGTGGGCGTGCTCGAGGGGCGGTACGACGCGTACATGGCGGGGGAGCGGGACCACGCGGGCCAGGACGTGATCGGCGACCTCGATGAGGGCGACCTGCCGAGCGCCGACGAGCTCGCGGCGGAGCTGGAGCGCTATCTCGCGTCCCGGCCGGCCGACGACGACAAGCAGGGCGGATCGCCCTTCTGATCCTCGGGAATGCCGAGCCGCTCGCGCGCGTTGCACAGAGGGTGCGGGCGTCGCCGCGTCCCTGTGCGGAAGCGGCGACGACCTGTGAGACAATACCGAGACGACCCGTTGTCTCGCCTCCTCGTCGCCGGGGCGGCACTTGACAAGGGTCTTCATCGTGCTCGAACACACCCGGGGCGCTGGCGCGCGGTGGCCCTGGTGAAAGGCGAAACGTGACCCCTGCCACGAAGACCACGAAGACCGAAGAGGTCGACGAGACCGCTTCGACGACGGCTGCCCGCACGGGCGCCGCCGCGAAGCCCGCTGCGAAGAAGGCTGCCACCGAGAAGAAGACCGCCGCGAAGAAGACGACCTCGGCGAAGGCCGCGGCGGCGAAGAAGCCTGCGGCGAAGGCTCCCGCCAAGAAGACGACCGCTCGCCGCAAGAAGGACGTCGTCGACGAGATCGTCGACGCGCCGAGCCCCGAGGTCGACGAGCCCGAGGAGACGAAGGCGCCGAAGAAGGAGGCGACCGAGCCTCTGCCGACCGGCGCGATCGTCATCAGCTCGAGCGAGGAGGAGGACGTCCCCGTCTACTCCACGCAGATCACGGGCGCCACGGCCGACCCCGTCAAGGACTACCTGAAGCAGATCGGCAAGGTGCCGCTCCTCAACGCCGCCGAGGAGGTCGACCTCGCCATGCGCATCGAGGCCGGTCTGTTCGCGGAGGAGAAGCTCTCGCACATGTCCGCCGCCGAGAAGGCGGAGCAGCGCGGCCTCGACCTCCAGTGGGTCTCCCGCGACGGCAAGCGCGCCAAGAGCCACCTGCTCGGCGCGAACCTGCGTCTGGTCGTGTCGCTCGCGAAGCGCTACACAGGTCGCGGGATGCAGTTCCTCGACCTCATCCAGGAGGGCAACCTCGGCCTCATCCGCGCCGTCGAGAAGTTCGACTACACCAAGGGCTTCAAGTTCTCGACCTACGCGACGTGGTGGATCCGCCAGGCGATCACCCGCGCGATGGCCGACCAGGCGCGCACGATCCGCATCCCCGTGCACATGGTCGAGGTCATCAACAAGCTCGCCCGCGTGCAGCGTCAGATGCTGCAGGATCTCGGCCGCGAGCCCACGCCCGAGGAGCTCGCCAAGGAGCTCGACATGACGCCCGAGAAGGTCGTCGAGGTGCAGAAGTACGGTCGCGAGCCGATCTCGCTGCACACCCCCCTCGGCGAGGACGGCGACAGCGAGTTCGGCGACCTGATCGAGGACACCGAGGCGGTCGTCCCTGCCGACGCGGTGGGCTTCACGATGCTGCAGCGTCAGCTCGAGAGCCTCCTCGACTCGCTCTCCGAGCGCGAGGCGGGCGTGATCCGCATGCGCTTCGGCCTGGGCGACGGACAGCCCAAGACGCTCGACCAGATCGGCGACACGTTCGGCGTGACGCGCGAGCGGATCCGTCAGATCGAGTCGAAGACGATGGCCAAGCTGCGCCATCCCAGTCGCTCGCAGTCGCTCCGGGACTACCTCGAGTGATGGGCGCCGAGGCGAACGAGGGCAAGGCCCTCGAACGGGAGGTCGACGGCGTCGCGTACCAGCGGATCCCGATCCGCACGCACGTCGTCATGCCCGGCGAGAAGCTCGAGGACGTCGTCACGCGCTACGCGGCGTCCGAGGTGCAGGAGGGCGATCTCCTGTTCATCACCGAGAAGATCGTCGCGATCATGCAGGGCCGCTCCTACATGATGAGCGAGATCCAGCCGCGTCCCCTCGCGCGCTTCCTCTCGAAGTACGTGACGAAGACGGCCTACGGCATCGGACTCGGCATCCCCGAGACGATGGAGTTCGCCCTGCGCGAGGTCGGCACGCTGCGGATCCTGTTCGCGGCGGCCGTCTCCGCGGTGACGAAGCTGTTCGGCCGCAGCGGCGACTTCTACCGGATCGCCGGCGACAAGGCGCGCGCGATCGACGGACCGACGCCCGGCACGATCCCGCCCTACAACGACGCCGTCGTGCTCGGCCCCGAGCGTCCCCGCGAGGTGGCCGCCGAGGTGAAGAAGCTCGTCGGATGCGACGTCGCGGTCGTCGACATCAACGACCTGGGCGGCAACATCCTCGGCTCGACGCTCGACAAGACCGCCGAGCGCGCCCTGCTGAAGGTGCTCCAGGACAACCCTCTGGGGCAGGGACACCAGTCCACCCCCATGGGCATCATCCGGTCGCTCTGACCGCACCGCGCACGACGACGGCCCCCTCGATCTCGAGGGGGCCGTCGTCGTGCGAGCGGGTCAGAAGCCGATCGCGGCGCGGTAGCGGGGCTTGTGGCCCGTGCGGATCCCGGAGACGCTCGGCTTGTTCTCGTAGACGCCCGCTCCCCAGTTGCCCTCGACGAGGTCGGCGCCCTCGTCGGTGACGACGACGTCCCAGCCGGCGTACTGCACCTCGGGGACCTCGCGCGCGGCGCGATCGATGAGCGCGATCGCCTCGTCGAAGTGCGGCAGCTGGAAGTCGGCGATGCGGAACCCGCTGTCGGGGTGGGTCTCGTGCACGTGGCCGTGCGAGTCGTATCCGGCGCTCATCGCGTGCCCCGTGTCGGGGTCGAGCATCGTGTAGAAGCCGCCGTACGACATCTGGTCGCTGACCTCGCCGCGACCGAACTTCTGGGCGACGGCCAGGATCGACACGTCGACGCCGTCGAAGAACGCGACGATGCGGGTCGTGTTCACCGTGCCGGGGCAGACGGCGGACAGGTCGGCGTGCTGCGCGATGACCTCCTCGAGGAGCATCTCGTCGCCGTCGACGAGACGGCGGTGGAAGGCCGCCCAGTCGTCGATGTCCCGCGCGTGGTAGCGGCGCACCCCGAGGCCCATGTGGCTGACGGGGACCTTCGCGATGACCGTGCCGAGGCGCTCGACGAACGCCTGCACCTCGTTCGCGTTGTCGCGCGTGACGACGAGCCACTCGCGGTCGATGTAGGCGTCGAAGCGGCGGTTGAAGGCGATCTTGTCCTCGAAGACGGCGCGGCCCGCGGGCTGCGAGTACCGCTGCGCCAGCTGCATCGACACGGGATGCGTCATGAAGGTCTCCCGCTCGTCGCGCGAGAGGATCGCGAAGTCGTAGTCCACGTAGTCCTGGAAGGCCACGTCGTGCTTCGCCGCGGACCACAGCATGTCCCAGACGACGGAGGGGACGGCCTTGCCGTGCTGGTCGCGCACCTCCTTCGCGCGCTCGACCACCGAGGCGATGTCGATGCGGCGCGCGCGCTCCGCGAGATAGCGGAGCTTCGGTCCGAGAGCGAGGCCGTTGGCAGGCATGGATCCTCCGGGTCGGGGACGGTGTCGGGCGCGCGACGCACAGGTTCCATCACGCGAACCCGCCCTAGTCTAGGTCGGGTGGGTGTCTCGACTCTGAGTGGGAGCGCACCGCGGGCACGCGTGTCGCGGGCGGCTCTCGACGCGAACCTCCTCTCCGCCGCCTCATCCGGCCTGGCCGTCGATCTGCGGCGGGACGCCTGCGGCCACGGCCTCGCGACCGTCGCGCGAGCGGCCCTCGCCGCGGGGATCCGCGACGCGCGCGCGGACGACGTCGACGTCGCCCGCGTCGAGGGCCTCGGGCTGAGGGCGACGCAGGGGAGGGCGATCCCCCTCGACGCGGTCTTCGGCCTGGCCGGCGCTGGGGCGCCCGTCATGACCCTCGCGGCTCCCGTGCTGCAGACCAAGCTCCTTGCCGTCGGCGACGGCGTCTCGTACGGCTACCTCCACCGCGCGGAGCGCGACACCGCGGTCGCCCTCGTGTCCGGGGGCTACGCCCAGGGGGTGCCGCGCGCGATCGGCGGAAGCGCGTCGGTGCTCATCGGGGGAGCGGAGCATCCCGTCATCGGACGCGTCGCGATGGACGTGTGCGTCGTCGACATCGGCGATGCGCCGGTCGAGCCGGGCGACGAGGCGATCTTCTTCGGGCCGGAGGCGCCCGGCCTCCTCGACGCGTGGGCCCGCGCGACCGGATGGACGCCCCTGGAGCTCGTCGCGATGGCGGGGCTGGGAGCCCCGAGGGAGGAGAGCGCATGAGCGCGGAGCTGCGCATCGACCGGGAGCGCCTCACGGCGAACATCCGCGCGGTCCGCGAGCGGATGTCGCCCGCTGAGACGCTCGTCGTCATCAAGGACGACGCCTACGCCCTCGGGGTCGAGACCGTCGTCGCGGCCGGTCTCGCCGCCGGCGCGCGGTGGTTCGGGGGCATCGACGTGCCGAGCGCCGTGCGCGCGAAGGCCGCGGCGGGGGAGGGGGCGCGCGTCCTCGCCTGGATGACGGTGCCGGACGAGGAGGCGGAGGCCGCCCTGCGCTCGGGACTGGAGCTGGGGGTCGGCGACGCCGGCTACCTCGAGCGCATCGCGGCGCTCGCGGGGCGGACGGGACGCCCGGCCGCGGTGCACCTGAAGATCGACACCGGCCTGCACCGCAACGGGGTGCGCCCCGAGCACTGGGACGTGTTCTGCGCGCGCGCTCGCGCCAACGAGCGCGCGGGACGGATCCGCGTCGTGGGCCTCTGGAGCCACATCGCCGAGGCGAGCGACGCCGAGGACGACGCCTCGCGCGCCGTGTTCGACGACGCCGTCCGCCGCGCGCGGCGCGCGGCGCTGGAGCCCGAGGTGCGCCACCTCGCGGCGAGCGCCGCCGCGTGGCATCGGCCGGAGTTCCGGTACGACCTCGTGCGCATCGGCGCGTTCTGCTACGGCGTGCGCTCCGCCGACGGCCCCGATCTGCCGGGGATCGCGCCGGCGATGTCGCTCGTCGCGCGCGTGGAAGGCGTCGGCCCCGATGCGGTGCGCATCGGCATCGGCGCCGTGGACGGACTGCCCTCGGCGCTCGGGGGGCGGGCGCACGTCGCGACGCCCGCCGGTCGACGCGCGGTCCGCGAGATCGGGCCGTTCGAGACGACGGTCGGGGCGTGGGACGGGGCGGCGATCGGCGACGAGGTGATCGTGTTCGGTCCCGGCACGCGGGGGGAGCCCACCCCGACCGACCTCGGAGAGCTCATCGGCACGGTCGGCGAGGAGCCGCTCCTGCGCCTGTCCCCGCTGATCCCGCGGATCGCGATCTGACGGGAGCGGATGAGCACGAGCTGATGCGCGTCCTGAGCCAGCCCGATCA